>JAGLPO010000075.1 GCA_023137275.1 Candidatus Parcubacteria bacterium
TTTTTCATAAATTTTTTTTTATTAATTTTGGTATTTTTTTAAAATTTTAGCTAACTTTAATAATCTTACAAAAAATAACATTAGCTAATATTAGTAAATTTTGCTAAAAAATGCCAAAGTTTATTTTATTATATTAATAATTGACTGATAAATTTCGCCGGTTCAATCCACTCGCCTTTTTGTGGGGAATAAGAACAATACCAAGGTTTAGCATATTTATTTTGGTTTAATCTGTCGGGTCGGCAGTCAAAACAACCATAGCGGTATTCGCAATTGCGACAACCATCAATACGATCTTTAGTCAATGTTATGATTTCAATTTTCAGTATATCATTTATTCTCCCATCACGCAAATTGCCGTGACAAAAATCTCTTTCCATAACACAAGGAAAAATATCTAGTCGTGTATCAACATAAATTCGTTTAGAAAAACAATTATGACCATTAATATTGGTAATTACCTTAAAATAATCAAGAGGATCGTTGAAAGCACGTTTAGTAATAATTTTCCGTTTCAGCATGGCTTTGCTATACATCCCGAGATCAGCCCTGCCACACATTCTCGGCAAATCTACATTACTAATCTTAAAACAAAAATCAGTTGATTCTCCGATTTGGATGTCTTTGTGGGCGACAGTCGCAACACGAAATGCCACACCATGTTTCTTTAATAATCTAATCGCATTATTCGTTTGGACATAAGACCCTTTAAAACCGGTCATTTTGTCATGTTCGGTGGCATTATAAGAATATATCGACAAAGCCACTTTAATTTGTAACGATTTTAAAAATTTTGCATCTTTTTCGTTGAGTAAAATACCATTAGTAAACAAATTGACGGAATCGAATTTATTCCGACAATATTCAAGCATTTTATGGAGTTTACTTCCCAAAATAAAAGGCTCTCCACCAATTAACTGAATATTTTTAATACCAGCTTCCACTATTCGATCAACAGCGTAACGGAAATTACTAATCTCCATTTCCGCAACTGAATCGCGCGAACTGTCTTCGTAACAATGCCTACAATGTAAGTTACATTTTTTTGTAACCTCCACCCAAGCCAAAGTGATTGCATATTTTTTTAATTCATCATGTTCTAAATTTTTTATATCCGGAACGAGATTAGCCAATTTTTTTTCTAAGGTCAATATTTTATTATCCAATAATAGCGCAACAATATCTCTTGATTGACCGCTGATTTTAGCCTTATGTCCGCCGGTCAAGCGAGTAATCAAATCAAAAGTTTTTACATTGATGCTATAAAGCTTACATCTATTAAAATCATAAATTGCAGATCGCGCAACCCCTTGTACGATATAGACACCGTGACACAAATAATAATTCATATAATACCTTGAATTTGCTATTATTTTTCTTCAAGACACAAATAACCCACAACACACAGTACTGGGACACATTCCAAATTTTTTTACCAAATTATTGCAACAATACTGTATAGTTGATAATATTCACTCTACTAAAACCAAGACTTAATTTCTAAAAAAATTATTTTTATAATATCAAAATTTTGAAATAAAAATATAAGCAGAAAAAACAAAAATATATACAGTAAAAATTTATTTATATCTTTATAGGATACTGAAATAATTTTTTCTTTTGATAGTTTATAAACTGAAAAAACAAAAATAAGAAAAAATAAATAGCCGAAATATTTTTTTACACTATTCATTTCACCAAAACTTGCAATTATTATATATCCAACGACACTTATAAGTGAAGCGGTAAACGCAAAGTTTGATTCTAAAACTGCAAATAATTTTGCGCCGTCTTTAACGACAGACGTTTTCCAATCTAAATCTTTAGTTTTTTCGCTTATTGAGTCAGTCTTTTTATTTTTATAACCTTCGCTTTCATTGGCATTGCCCCACTCTTTTAAATCAACTGATCCTTTTGTTTCTCTGTTATAGCTTCCCATACATATTATTTATTATCACTTTCTTTTTTAAACAAAAATTCTCTAAATGCTTCAAAACTCTTTTGAGTGTTATCTATATTTTCGTCAATTATTTCCACGAGCTTGCTATTATTTATTTCTTCTGAAAAATCAGTAGAAAAAGAATCTATTACATACATAAAGCCTGGTTTTTTAATGTTATTAAGATATTTTTCGGAATTATCAAAAAATTTCATAACAGCTTCTGTGGCCTCAATAGGGCCGGTCATAATTGACGCTTTTGAATTTTTAAATTCAACATCGCTAAAAGAGTGTCCAAAGTCTACTACTTTTGAAGATGAAATTTTTTCAAACTCAAAACAGTCTTTAAACATTTTATTTTTATATATTGTTTTTAATGCTTCAATACTTTTATTTTTTTTATTACAATAAATCGTGCTTTTTGCGCCAACCCTAACTATATTGTTAAATCTATATTTCCCATACTCATCAAGTATTTTAAAAATCTTTTTTACTTCTCCTTTAAAAATTTCAAAATCTTTTATTTCTTCAATTTGAAAACCAAAATTTTCAACTCCAAAAAACATCATCTCGCTGACATCACTTTTAGCAACATCAATCCTGTTGCCGTTATTTAAATACTTTATCTTCTCAAAATCATAATTTCTAGCTAAAAAATCAATAAAACTTCCTCTAAAATCGAGAAATGAAAATACTCTCTCTTTTAATCTAATTTCTACAACATTTCTCATTATCATATTGTAATCTGACATATATTTGTATAATTATTTAAAAATATTGATTTAGTTAAATCTAAAATGGAATATTTTAATTGCATTATTTATTTTGATTTCATTGTTTTAAATCATGTTCCCAAATTCTAATAATATTCCAACCGATTTTTTTATAATGTTTATTTACTTCCTTGTCCCTTTGCCGATTTCTTTCAATTTTTTCTTTCCAAAATTTTTTATTAGTTGCTGGTAATTTGCAATGTTTTTTACAACCGTGCCAAAAACACGAATCAATAAAAATTACGGTTTTATATTTTTTTAAAACTAAATCCGGTTTTCCAAAATAACTTTTTACATTCTTTCTATAACGAAAACCCTCTTTCCAAAGAGCTTTTCTAAAAGCAACTTCAATTTTACTGTCTTTGCTCCGGATTTTTGACATTATTTCGCTTCGTTTTTCCTTGGTGAACATATCAATCATTGTATTAACAAAATACTTGCCGATACAATGAATTCGCAATATGCCACATCATAACCGGCGCTATAGCTTGACCGATTTGTCTGTAAGCATCGCTTTCCGAACCTACAAACTCAAACTTATCCGGAAATGATTGTATCCGAGCAGCCTCTCTTGGAGTAAATCTTCTGTAAAGCCATTTTTTATTATTAACCAATAAAACAGGGTCCCTGGAATTAATGCTAACTTTTGCCAAATGAGATGTAATTGTCAGACAAGGTTGTTCCAGATTCTGCCACAAACCTCTTTTCATGTTATTTTTTGCTTTTTTCATACCGTCTACCGCTCTTTGGGAAAAATAATATTTGGGGTCTTCTGGAACCAGTGATTTAATAATATTTCCAATGCCCACCCATTTTTTAATTTTTCCCGACGGAATTTCTGAATGAGTCGATTCCGGAAATTTAAAACTCATATTCAAATCATCTCTAACCCCAACTATAAAAACCCTTTGTCTTTTTTGAGGAATACCATAATCGGCGGCATTAAGTAATTTATATTCAATCTTGTAGCCGGCTAATAAAAACTCATTTACTATTTTGCTAAAAATGCTCCCTTTCTTCAGAACTAACATGCCCTTAACATTTTCCGCAATAAAGGCTTTCGGTTTTTTCTCCTTTAAAAATCTTGCCATGTGTTTATATAACTGTCCTCTTTCATCGTAAGGGTCTTTAGACGGATTGACTGTGCTAAATGATTGACATGGAAAACCACCTACTATTAAATCCGTATGTCCAATTTTATTACAGTCTATATCTTCAATGTCATTTGCTACTGCGCAAATCTTGAAATTTTTATTATAAGTTTCAACCGCTTTTTTGTCTTTATCAAGTGCGAATATTATTTCATATGGCAATTTGGTATAGCTTTTATTTAAAAAACGAAAACCGCCAATCATTCCCAAATCACTTCCACCACATCCTGAAAACAATGAAATAACTTTAATTGTTTTTTTTGTCATAATTAACTTATTTAATTTATTTTTTCATCAACCGCGACTGATTGAAAATCCAACCTGTAATTTGTGGCCATTACCAATATTTTGTTTTTCTGGATTTTTTCGTAAGGATTTTTTATTACAAAAATAATAACTCCTTCCGATGTAAAATAGACTCTGTATATGTAATATGAATCTCTATGTTGCTGTAGGGCGACCCATTCATTTCTTGTTACATTCAAGGTGTCAACCCATCCGTCATCATCAAGCTTGGGTGCAGTAACTCTTTTGGTTGATTTAATCTCAAGATATCTTGCAAATTCTGATTTTTCGCCTCGCTCAGCAACTACTGACTGTATATCATATCCCAACCCCTTTATTTTGCCTAATAGCTTAACTTTATTAACTAATCTCGAGTTAAATTTACAAACTCTCTCCTTCTCTAGCTGAAACACATAAAATTCTCCTTCGTCCCCCAATTCAACAGTAGACGGTCTTGAAATAGGTTTGCTTAAACTTACTTTATCTAATGCTTCAAATTTCAAAGAGTCAACTTGCGTAGTAAACATTTCCTTCGCTTTCTTAGATAACGATGAAAAGTAAATATCCCAATCCCTATAAAATTTTTTCTTATTTTCTATGCTCTCAAAATCATAAGAATAAACATTAAATTCTGGTTTTTGATTATAATAACTAGCCATGTAATCTATGGCCTGTTGCTCCCCGGAGTTCAAATAGATACACCCATCCCTGATTCTTATAAGGTTTGCCAGCTCCAAGAGATTTAACTGCTCATTTATATGTTGCATGGAATACGACGAAGCCTTTCCCGGATATTCAACTTTTCTTATAATTTTATCGCCTCTGTCTTTAGCGATTTTTTCTAAAACTAAATATGGTTCCACATTGCCCCGCAAAACATCCAAGGAATTTAAAACGTAGTAAGCAACGTCATTTTTGGAAATTAACATTTCTTTTTCGGCTGCAATCAATAATAATTTTAATATATATGCGAATTGCCTTAATGATATATTATTGGCTACTTTTTCAGAAAATGTGTTTGCTTTATCCATACCGTTTGGAAATTGAAATTTACTGCAGATATCTTTGAAAAAAAATGGTTGATCGGCATTTTTGATAAATTCTTTAGTTCTTTCAGAACAATGGACGATACTGTCAGAATCAGTATAGTACATACCAAAAAGCTTTCCTGCTATTTCAGTTCTGTGATTGTCTAATGTTTTTTTCGTGCTTTCGCATAAAAATTTGCCCATTTTATCATTAAATCCAATAATAAAGTTTTCAGCCGCACAAGGACATATCTCAAAAATTATGTTTGCATAAGCAGGCAAAAGATTATCAAGGTCTGATTTAGCTTTGCCTCTTATGATAGTTGCTCTAAATTGTCTTTCTGAATCATAAGTCATATAAAATTTTTAATAATTTTTTTCCTACGGCAGCCGCGAGTATTGGCGGAACCGCATTGCCTATTTGTTTTATTTGTTCATTTTTCTTTCCGTCAAAAATAAAACTGTCATCAAATGACTGCAATCTTGCGGATTCTCTTGCAGTTGGAACCCTATTATATTTATAATGAAAATGGTGGTTATGTCCTGTATCTATTGTGCAACTAGGCTTACTACTTGAAAATCTAGTCCATGCTATATTTACTTTTCTTGTGTTTTGAAGATTTTTCGGTAAATCCTTGTAGTTGCCTCCGTCCGGAACCATACTTATAATTTTTTTTGTCTTTTCTGTATGAACAACCGCTTCGTGATTGTAAATCCCATGGCTTCTTTTTCTCATCATTTTTTGATAATTAGAAAAAAACTTTATCATATATGGCGACTCGTCAGCAACGTCTTTTTCTGGCAAATCTCCAATTGCATCTTTCGCTGTTACTTTTTTGATGCCTAGTTTTCCGTGGGTCGGTTCAAGAAATTTATATTTTGAAGAACCATTAATGCCCACAAAAAAAACACGTCTCCTATT
Organism: Candidatus Parcubacteria bacterium; assembly: GCA_023137275.1. Lineage (GTDB taxonomy): Bacteria > Patescibacteriota > Patescibacteriia > Patescibacteriales > UBA12075 > JAGLNE01. The sequence goes on from JAGLPO010000075.1 coordinate 6,099, forward strand.
CTGCGGAACTCCGTAATCGGAGGCTAATAAAATTTTATAATATATTTTATATCCCAAAGATTGAAAATCGTCAATTATCTCTTTTTTTAATTTACCTTCTCCCATAGATAATAAATTCGGCACATTTTCCATTATAAACGCCTTGGGTTTAAAATAGTTTACGAAATTTACGAACGATTTGTACAATTTGTTTCTCGGATCATCGATTGCCCTTTTTCCTGAAATTGAAAACCCCTGACAAGGTGGTCCGCCTACAATCAAATCTATGCCTTTTTTTTTCAAATCAAAATTTTTATCCACTTTTTTTGGAAATAAAATTGCTAAATCACCTAAAAATACTTCCGAATTCGAATGATTTCTTTTAAAAGTTTTTAAAGCAATGTCCCAATTATCAATCCCTAAAATAATTTTAAAACCTAAACTTTCAAGGCCATACGAAAGTCCTCCGCATCCGGAAAATAAATCTAAAACTTTGAATTGATTTTTTTTCATAAATTACACTGATAATGATTTTACTATTTTATTATAACACATAAAATACTTTATCCACAAAATTTATCCACAAATATTCAACATTATGATATAATCATAAACAATTAATACAATAATCGCAATATAAATGGATAATACAAAAAAAGACGAAGCTTATCGGATTAAAATAGAAGATCGCGCGATGCAAACGATTGAACAGAGCGTAAACGTTGTTTATGATAATTCTGGCATCAACGACGAAATAAAAAAAGGCAAAAAAATATTTTGCATGCCAGATAATTTTTTTGTAGACCACAAAATTGAATGCGGTTCAAATGATATTAATGAATTATTCGTAGATTCAATATTAAAATGGGATGAAGTATTTTTAGGAAATAAAAAATCTTTAAATCAAATTGTAAGAAATATTACCATTGAAAAATCAACGTCAGAGCCAAAAAAGTTAGGAGGAAAATATCCCTCCAGCTGGGAATACAAGATGGTTGAAAAAGAAAAAGTTAAAAAAGAAAACAAGCAAGGTTATGCTCATGGAAATTTGGAATTATTTTTTATGAATATAAACGTTGATGTTTGTAAACCCAGACACATTGATCAAAGACTATGGCGCATGATTGCTGCCGCCAAATTTTTTGGAATACCAAAAAAACGAATTTTAAAATGTAAAAAATATTTACTGGATGCTTATTTTCCTATTTTTGACGAGGCTTTGCGAATACAAATCCATGAAGATACAACTATTGATGATATAAAATATGTGTGGGAAGATATACAAAGGAAACAGCTAGCACATAAACGGGGTTATGGAGAAAAAAATATCAACATAAACTCAAAGAAAAAGGGTAAATCAAGAGGTTTAACAACTTACGAAAGAAATAAAAAGGTCTATGAGTTAAGACAAGATGATCCTGGAATTACTAACGAAAAAATTAAAGAACAACTGGGGATAAGTGGATTTAACACGAATTTTGACGTTTCTTATATAACAGTCATTTTAAAGAAATATAAAAAATATAGAAATAATGGAAAATTAAAAAATCAACAAAACATTACAAAACTGCCAAAGAAGGTGAACACCTCATAAGTTTACGAGGTGTTTTTTTTGTAATATTAGCAAAATAATGCTAAACTTTAGTTAACGCTAAAGTTTTTTTTAATTTATAAAATATAAAAATTATGAAAAACATTTCCAATTTAGATCGAAAGGGTTTGGTCGAGGCTCTTGGCGTAAAAGAAGAAGATGTATCCGAAGCAAAATATAATTTAATCGGATTCTTCAAAATACTTTATCGCATTGATCAGCGATTAAAGAATAAAAAAATTAATAATAATCAACGGGGTACTGGAAAATAAAATTTTCTGTGCCCCGAGCAAAAAATATATGAATCAAAAAAATAATTTCCGGCAAAGGGCTGAAGATTTGGCAAGGCGAAGCCGGGAAAATCGGGCTAATAATGAAAAAAAGTTCTGCCCATTTTCTTTCTCAAATCCAAACGGACCTAGGCCATGCACGCCAGATTGCAAGCTATACCGCAAACAGCCCAAAGGCTACGAATGTACATTTCAGGAGTTGCGAGCTATCTCGTGGAATACGAAAAATAAAGACTGATCATTTAAAATCATGCTAATACAAGCAAACTCTAATGGTTATACGATAAATGTTAATAAATTGTGAATTAAAAGTTAATAACTTGAAAAAAATCCAATTTAATTTCATAATCAATGCTAAATTTACCGCACTAAGTTAGTACTAGCTAACTAAGTACTAAGTTAGCTAAGTACTAACTTAGTTAGTTAGTTTCTTACTATCTCTTACTAAAACTAACTAACAAACAATAGCGTGGATAACTTTTTATAACTAACGAAAATTAAGAAACCGACTTAAATCAAAAAAATTGCGGAACGCGAGAAAACACCTTTTTTACACAAAATAAAACAATCAGGAACTTCCCTCACTTAAAAGCCATTTATGAATTGAAAAAAACGAATAATGTATTTCCGCCAAATCAAATTAATCATTGACATAGCCTGCTATGGCGGGCAAAACATTTAGGCGAGCGCCAGCGAGCCTTTCCGCGAGCAAAGCGAGCGTACAATACGGCCGGAGCAGGGATGTGGCGAGAAAAATTGAATGACTTCCCGGCCGTAATTTGCACATACGTTTTATTTCGGAAGCGCCGGAGCAGGGACGAGAATAGCACCACGAATATTTTCCCGGCGCAATTTCACCTAAGCGAGGATAGCATTGTTCCCGCGCCGCAGTGTTCATTTCAACTAGGGCAAGTTTCGCATAACGCACATTCACGCGAAGTGACGTAGGACGTTGATTAAGTATTTTATGACCGGAGTGTAAAACTTTTTTTACAGTAAAAATTTAGTGGACACTTCGCGTAATGTTCGTTATGCGATAACTTGCCAGCCGTGCCACGTCAGAGCCAGTGTGAATATTTACTCACCGTTGATTTCGCACCGTCCGTTTACAGCGAGGAGCGGAAGCCCTTACGTGAAAAAAGCGGCTGAACCCGACAGGGGGCAGAGGGAGCTTTTTTCACGTAAGGGCTGGAGCGACGAAGCGCCGCACTGTTCGTGAATTTTGCATTGCCACGTCAGTATTTACTTTTTAACTGCTACAGGAAACTGAGTATAATTTCTTGTTATACTACGAACGCAACGCCTCGGAGTATAACAAAAATTATACTCACGTTTCCGTCACGGACGCGCGCTTGGAACTTGAATATTATTAATTGCAGGGACTTTGATACCGGCGCCAGTAAAGGCGTGGATTTCGCAGGGACGTGAGCGCCGGTAATTTAGAATAAGGAATGGAGCGAAGGCGCAGGACGGACGAGCGACGAGGGCAACTCCTTTGAATTATTATCGCCCTGGTCGTTCGGCCGGCCGGAGCCGGAGCGGAATGACATCCGCTTTATAGTTTTTTGATAATGGAGTGTAGTGGAGCTTGGGAATTTTTGTGAGTTCCTGAGCGAAGCAAAGGATCTCACAAAAATTACCGGGCGGAACAAAACGACATCATTATTGGTTTGATTTGCATTTACTTTGATTACCAAATAACAGAGCTGGAGGCGTGGCCGCGCGTAGCGAATAGCGGAGCGCGGACGCGGCTCGAGCGATTAGAAAGCTTGAATAATTTAATATATTTTTTTACATATGGTTAGCAAGGAATTGATACAAGAATTCAGAGACATTGTAAAAGCCGAGTACGGGCTTGATTTGAGCTTTGAGGAAGCAAGTAAAACCGGTAATGATCTTGTTGATATTTTTGACACGCTGGCTAAAATAGACTTTAAAGAAAAACGTAATAGTTCTTTGTCAGAATGAATATTTGTGGTAATATATAGGTGGTTACCTAGGCATACTAAAACAATTCGAAGATATTGTCAGATTGTCGTCCGTAATGGGCGGTCCTGCCGACAATTCAATCTTCGGATTGGGTATGCTCGGGTAACCCTGGACCGTCCTTTTTGGTTGCAAAAATCGGTCTGGTAATAAACCTATGTTATGCCGGGAAAAGACAGAATAGAATATTTAAAATTTCATGTCAGAAGTAAGGACTATTTTGGAACTCTTGCCACGATTTTGGATTTGTTCAGACTGGATGTTTTGGAAAAGAAATTTATTTATGACAAAGATAAGGTGCTGGAAAAAATTGTTAAAGACTTAATTTATTTGCAGGATAATTATAAAATCATTAAAAAGGTTAAATGACTAAACAAATGTTTAGGACAATAATAATTTTATTTATATTATCAGTTTTAACCGGCTGCGCTGCCAGCCAGGCCTCGGAGCCGGTTGTTTTAGAATCTAAAACCGTAATAACTTGTTCTTGCCGGTCTGACCGCTATAATTGCGCGGATTTTAAAACGCGCCGTAAGGCGCGTGAGAAGTATGAATGTTGTATGCGAAAAGTCGGATATGATGTTCATAATTTAGACAGAGATTCTGACGGCATTGCTTGCGAGTGGTGATAATTCTCAAATAATTACAAACTAATAAAGGAGGAATATGGATTTAAAAAATGACAAAAAATGTATAATCTATTGTCGTGTATCCAGTAAAGAGCAGGAAGACAGGGGTTATTCTTTGGAAGCACAAGAAAAGCTTTTGACTGAATATGCCGACAAAAACAAACTTAACGTGGTTAAGATATTTAAAATATCCGAATCAGCCAGTGGTAAGCAAATCCGAAAGACATTCAACGAGATGCTTGTGTTTGTAAAAAAGAAAAAGATTAACATTATTCTTTGTGAGAAAATCGACCGACTGACTCGGAACTTAAAAGACGGTGCCGTGATAAGCGACTGGGTAATGGCTGATGAAAATAGACAAGTACATTTTGTAAAAGAGAATTTTGTTGTAAGCAGGAATACTCGCGCTCATGAAAATCTGGTTTGGGATATGAAAGTGGCCATAGCCCGATTCTATACCAACAATCTAAGCGAGGAAGTTAAGAAAGGACAAAAGGCAAAGATAGAATCCGGCTGGATTCCGACTCAGCCAAAACTAGGATATAAAACGATTGGAGAAAAAGGCCATAAGATTCATGTGATTGACAAGGACAAAGCTAAATTTATTAAACAAATGTTTGAATTATATAATAGCGGGAATTACACTTTAAATAAATTGGTAGAAAAATTAGAGGAAGACGGTTTTCGGCATAAAACCGGTAAACCGCTTGGGAAGAGTTCGATGCATAGAATTTTATCAGAGCCATTCTACAGCGGACGAATATTATGGAACGGAAAAGAATATGACGGTAAACATGAGCCGATTATATCAGAGGAAGTATTTGATGAAGTGCAATTAAAGTTAAAAAGGCATACAAAGGGCTGGCAGTATAAAATTCATAACCATATATTCAAAGGTTTGATTAGGTGTGGTGCTTGCGGTTGTTTGATTACTTGGGAAACACAAAAAAATCATCATTATGGCCGGTGCAAAGGCTATCGGGGTTGTTTGCAAAAAGGTTGTATCCGGGAAGAAGCTATTGAAGACGGATTATTCGACAGTCTGGAGAAAATCAAGCCGATGAATACGCAAGTACTCAACTGGATAAAAAAAGCGCTCAAGGAGGCGCACAAGGACAAAAAAGACTACTCTCATGTCACACGTGAGGGTCTAAATAAACAACTGGAAAAAATTGAAAAGCGAATTGATAAAATCTATGATGACAAAATCGATGAAGTGATAAGCCGAGAATATTATGACAAGCGTTTTAAAGAATATAGTATGGAGAGAAAGAGTATTTTAAAACAATTAGACAAGCACGGAAATAAACTTGATAATTATTATGAGACCGGCATTGATATTCACGACCTGGCGTTCAATGCTAAACGGCTATATTTGAGCCGTAAGGCCACGCCGGATGATAAGAGAATCATAATGAATAAAATATTTATTAGTATGCACTTGGAAAGCAAAGATTTATATCTTGAATATAAGCCGGCTTATCAATTCTTGTCTGAATGGATGCCCAAGCTAAACGCCACTTCCGAACTCCTAAAAGAAAGCGAACATTACAAAAAAACAGGCGCTTTTGCGCCTGCTAATCCCTTGTTGCTCGGAGGCAGGGAATCGAACCCCGATTTACTGGACCAAAACCAGCTGTCCTACCGTTAGACGACCTCCGAATAATTAAAAACCACCATGTGGCTATTCACGATAATACAATATTTTATACAATCAGTCAATAAAGATCAATAAATCGGTTGATTTTAAAATAAAATTAGCGTAAAATTATAATAAATCTTCTTTAAAGCAAATAAATAGAAAAATAATTTTATCAAACAACGATGTCCAGCCCAAAATCAAAATAATTATGAAAAACTTATTATTATCATCAAGCGGTACGTTTATTACCAGATTTGATATAAAAGAATTTAAAAAACCATTAAAAGACATGAAAATGGCATATATAACTACAGCCTCTAAAAAGGTTGAGGATTCAACATATGTGGTAAATCGTAAAAAAGAAATGGATAAGCAAGGTTTTGATTATGAAGAAATTGATATAGGCGGAAAAACAGAAAATGAATTGAGAAAAAATTTAAAAGACAAAAAAATTATTTATGTAGAAGGCGGAAATGCTTTTTATTTATTAAAATGCGTAAGAGAAAGCAGGTTTGAAAAAATAGTAAAAGAATTAATAAAAAAAGGGGTTATTTATATCGGTTCCAGCGCCGGTTCTTATATTGCCTGTCCAACAATTGAAATCGCGGACAAGGCAAGTGGGCATAATTTTAATAAGTGCGGGATCACAAATTATACAGCTATGAATTTAGTGCCATTTTTAATAAAAGCTCACTATAATCCAGACGAAAAAGAAGAACTAAAAGAAAAATTAAAAAATGTTAAATATCCAATAAGACCGCTAACAGACGACCAAGCTATATTAGTAAAAAATAATAAGGTTAGTTTATTGGAAAATGGTAAAGAGATAATTTTTTAATACTCCAGGCAAAACTAAAAAAGTCCTCAATTATGAGGGCTTTTTGTTATCGCGCCCGCAACCCGCCAGCAACTGCGTAGCTGTGGGCGGGTAGCTAGGCGGGCGAGTATGTTACGTGCTGTGTGTTATGTGCGCTAGACCCGTGAATACTTCCGAACCGCCAGTTGGCTGGCGATGATGTTAACAATAGCAACGCCGACAAACTGCAAACCGAATATAATATGGGCCTGACTGTAAAAATAATTAATCAAATTAACATTATAACCGACAAAAAAGGTTTCCAGATAAGGCTGGAGCAGGGTGAGAAAAGGGTAAAAAAGACCCATAATAATTGCGATTCCAAAGATTGTATAAACCACGCCGGACAAAAGATACGGCATCTGGATAAACCAGCGGCTGGCTCCCACCAGCCTCATGATCACTATTTCCCTGCGATGAGTATATATCGCCACTCGCACCGAATTGTAAACCACCAAAATAGTAATAAAAATAAAAATACCGGAAAGAAGCAGCCCGGCATTCGCGACTTTCTCGGTTATAGTGTTTATCTTATTAAGCATTACTTTATAATTGGAAAAATTCCGCGACTCAATTATATTGTCATCAAAAGCGTTTATCTTGTTGATCAAATTATCAAATTCATCCAAAGAATTTGGCCGGATCACCAGACTGGGGGTCATAGGATTAGCGCCCAGTTCCCTAAGCGACTCCAATATCTCGGGATTATCAGCATGATTTCTTTTAAAGTTTTCCAAAGCTTCAACTTTGGACACATAAACCACGTCACGGACTTCTTCCAGCCGGGAAACTTTGGCTTTAAGCGCCAAAATTTCATCCTCCACCGCGTTTGATTTGATAAATAAATTAACGTCAATCTTTTCCTTGATCGCGTCCACGGCCGTGCCGCCGATGACCTTAACCACCAAAAGCATATTTACCGTAAACAAGGCCAAAACCATAATAATAATAGTAACCAAAGACAGCCAGATATTACGGCCTATGTCTTGAAGACTAAATTTAATTATCCTGATAAATGATAGAAACATAGATTATAGCATATACTTCCCCACCTCCTGGTCAATTACCACTCGCCCATTGTCAATCGTTATTACCCGGCGTCTAAGGCGATTAACGATCTCGCGGTTATGCGTAACCAAAAGCACGGTTGTGCCGAATTTGTTTATTCGTAAAAGTAATTCAATTATCTCATGCGCGTTTAAGGAATCAAGGTTGCCGGTCGGTTCGTCAGCCAGAAGTATTTTGGGACGATGCACCAAGGCCCGGGCGATTGCCGCGCGCTGCTGTTCGCCGCCGGATATTTCTTGCGGATAACGGTTCATTTTATTATTAAGCCCCACTATCTTCATTACATGCGGAACTATCTTTTTTATTTTCCTGGGATGCCCGCCGCAGACCTGCATGGCAAAAGCCACGTTCTCAAACAAGGTTTTTTTTGGTAATAGCTTGAAATCCTGAAATATAACCCCGATCTGCCGCCTAAGCACCGGAATTTCTCTTTGCCCGATATTGGTAATATCCCAGCCGCCAACCACGATCTTGCCCTGATCCGCTTTTTCCTCGCCGATCAATGTCTTTACAAAAGTGGTTTTCCCGGTGCCGGATTGGCCGACCAGCGACACAAACTCACCGGGCTTAATGTGAATATTTATCCGGTCCAAAGCCTTTATATTCTTGGAATATATTTTTGATACGTTATAATATTTGATCATTTTTTTAAACCTCTCCCCCGCTCTCCGCCAGCTGGCGGATCGCCTCCCCCTCTCCTAATTAGGAGAGGGGGCCGGGGGGGTGAGGGTAATGATATCATTTTTTTATTATTCCATATTCCATCAGCTCACTGGTCTCGTTAAAGCTGGTATCGCGGGTAGCGGCTCCCATGGTCACGACAATGATGTTTTCGCCATTGCCAACAGGAATCCTGGTCATAAGGCAATAGCCTGCCTCATGTAAGTAGCCGGTTTTGGAGCCGGTAATATGATACTTATCCTGCTTAATAATATGATTAGTATTTCGCACCCGCTTGGATTCTCCGGTGCCGGCAATAGTAAATTTATATTGCTCCATTACGCTGGCCTTAACAATTATTGGATGCCTAAGGACTTCTCTTGTTATTATAGCATAATCCAGAGCCGAGCTCACGTTTTCCGGAGCCAGCCCCGTGGGTTCAATAAATTTCGTCGTACTGGCGCCCCATTCCATGACCAGACTGTTCATTCTGGCGATAAAATCATCACGTTTAAGCCCGCTTACCCGCACCAATGTCTCAACAGTGTTATTGGCCGAACCAACCAGCGAGGCATAAAGCAAATCCTCAATCATTAAACTTTCGCCTTCTTCCAGGTCTAAGCTGGCTGATTCCCATTTATTAACATGCTCATAATTATATTCTTCGTCACGCGCGCTATATTCAACCACTTGGTTAAGAGTCGGCTTAGTGTCCAAAAACACTTTTGCGGCCACCAGCTTGGTCAAGCTGGCCAAAGGCAGAGTAGTCGTTGCGTTCTTTGCCCATATGATTTTCCGGCTGTTTTCCAGCATTACCACCGCGGCCGCGGCGCTTATTCTTGGCTCTTCCCCGACTCCGAGCGCGGTATTAACGCCTAATTCAATATCATTAGCGGATTTAATAAATAACGGTTCAATATATATATCAGCCACGCCTGCTCCAAGAGGGGCAATCTTGGCAAAGGCGTTTTTTTCCAGATCAATTACCCTGTCCGGGAACAGTGAACGATCAGGGCCATAGTCATTTATCTCCACATCCACGAACCGGCCGTTCTCCCTATTCCAAACCCTGATTCTTGATCCCTTGGGAAAATCCGGCGAAGCGGCATAGTTGCCCGGCTTATAGGCATACCAGCTGGCGCGCCCAACGCTAAGCACGTTAGGAAAAGAATAAACCGCGATTCGCGCGTAAGGCAAATGAATCAATGAACGCACAAAATTTTCCTTGGGGAAATCACGCGTTGGCAATGGACGCCAGGCCTTAACCGTTTGGTCGTAAAAAAATACTTGTTTGTGATCATTAGTCTGGTCGCTATAATGAAACTGAATATAAAACGGCTTATGGTCGTCGTAGGCGGCTTTATTTTTAAACTCAAATTGATAAAAATTACTCACCCGATCCAGATTCCAGGGCTCTGGCAAATCCTCGTTCAGCTGAATAATTTCCACTGCCGTACCTTTGCTTAATATTCCCGGCACTAATGACAGCTTTAGTTCGTCAAAACCGTTGACAGTATAGCCTTTAGCAATTGTCGGCTCATCAAGATGCAAATTATAGCCCTTATTCGCGGGCTTGGTTTCAGCAATCGCGCAAGAAAAAAACCAGTCTTTTTGGCTGGTGAATGAAATAGCTAATATAAGAAAAAAAACAATTAATAGCAAATTTTTTATTTTTTTCATTTGACTTTTTACTTTATTAAGCAATATAATAGACTTGTACAGTAATAATTATACTCTCAAATCAAGTATAACATACTTCAAAATATATGATAACTGCGGGATTAGTACAATGGTAGTACATTTGCTTCCCAAGCAAGAAACACGAGTTCGATTCTCGTATCCCGCTCTATTTAGCCGATGTAGCTCAGCTGGTAGAGCAATGCTTTCGTAAAGCAGAGGTCGTGGGTTCGACTCCCGCCATCGGCTCTTTTTTATTTCTTCAATCAACCAAACTCCATAGCTTATAGTCCGTAATTGATTCGTCAATATACTCGCTGAGTGTTTTGGCGCGGACATAAACAAAACTTAAATATAGATTATCGTTTTTTTTGTCAAAGCAGCGGAAAAGATAATAGCCGTCGCTGGTATATATTATTTCACTAACATCGCCTACGTTCAGGTTGCTTACTTTTTTATAATAATCATATTCTTCCTCATTAATCGGGCTAAGAGTGATCTGATCCTGGCCATCGCCGTACTTATTGGCCACTTTTACAAAATCACCGCCTTGATCAATCAATTCTTTTATTTTTTTAATTCTTTTAATCCCGACCTGGTTGATATCCTGGTCAAAAATTATCCGTTCATTTAGTAGTGATTGCGTATCTACTTGGCCACCAGGCACGTTTTCCGATGTCAGGCTATAGCGCCTGGCCAAATTATCAATTATTATTTTTTCAACAACCGCGATCTTGGCGGCTTTCGCAAGTTCCTGGCCGCTTAAACCGGATAATTCCAGGCTTAAGCTAATATCTTGATATGTAAAATAACTTACTATTCCGTATTTACCAACGTAAGCGGGAATTGGTATTAGCCTGGCAATGTGGCGAGTAGCTTTATTGTCTATGGAATATTCAATAATAACGATCAAGAGCGACGTATAAAGCAATAATGCCGCGGCTAAACCAAACAAGCCCAGCATGAGCGTCCGCTTGCATGAATCAAGCAGCCTTTGAAAAAACATAATAGTGGCCTGATTCAGCCGATTCTTTATCTTAATGATTTTTTCTTTATGCTCTTTTTTCTTCTCCTCCCGCTGTCTTTGCCTGACGGCCTTTTGTTTTTCCTTAATGTCTTTTCTTTTTTTCGTCTCTGCCTGTTTTTTCGCGCGAAGCTTATTCTTTTCAATTTTTTTCTTTTTTTCCGCCTCCTCTTGCTTTTTCTTTGGATGAATATCAAATATTTTATTCTTCATTGGCGTTTCTTTTTCAGCCAACTTGTTAAAGTCCTGATCCTGGCTAACAGCCAAAAAATCAGCCGCTATTTTATTACTCTTCTGTTTTTGCCTTGGTTCGGTATCGGGCCGAAGTACCGGATCTTTCTTTATATCCTGTCCGGCTATAAGCTCTTTATTAAATTCTTCACGCCATTTCTTTTTCTTTTCCCGGCTTAATTTTATTATTGGCGCTTTTTGCGTCATATCCGGAGTACTCGGGATTGCGCGAATATCCGGATAGCTCTTGCCACTGATTTTCTTTTCTGAAATTTTTTCTTTTTGATCAGGGATGATCTTGCTTGGTTCTTCGCGCGGTTTTTCCTTTTTTTTCTTATCTAATTTTGGCTTTAACGGCTTTGGCAGCGGCTCCATTACAGAATCAACCGCCTTTAAAGCAACGCTGGCCGCTTGCGCGTTTGCTTTTTTTATTGCCTCCCTGTCATTAATAGCATCCAGCACTATATTCCTGGATTTACCAATATCTTCTTTTGATAATTTTTTCACGCCATCAACGCTTTTTTCACTCATAGATATTATTATTAAAAAAATATTGCCACCATTTTTGCAAATTATTTAGCTTAGTATTTTGCCTTGCTTTATTGCCGGCCATAGTATTTGCCAAGGCAACATTAAATCCTGTTTGTTCATCCTTAATAACCGCCACTGCCTCGCCTTCTTTGCGGTAATTTAAATTCACCCGGGCTTGCTCTTCCACAAATTGGTCGGTTTGCAAATACTCCATCAGATATTTAAGCTCGGAATTTTTTTCTTCCAATTGGGCAATTTCTTTTTGCAAACCCTTGACTTCCCGGCTTACCTCATACCTTTGGCTGTATTTTTTTGCCAAAGAAAGACTGACAGATGCCAGAATTAAAATACCAAACAAGCTGATAGTTATTGGATGGAAAATTGTTGACATTATTAAATTGCGTTTCCTGCGGCTGGGCATATTTTAGAGGCTGTTTGAAAAGTCGCTTAATTTTTCGCGCTTAATTTTTTAGGAATCATATAAAATATTTTCACTGCTTCAATTAACAAAATATTAATAAATCCAATAGTAAAAGCGATCATCCAGGCTCTGGCATCAATTAGCGGCGAATTACACAGTAAATCGCGCAAAGGCGGCCAATATACGCTTAAAAGCAAAAGGCTAAAACTCACGCTTACCGCTATTGCCATATATTTATTTTTAAAAGGATTATACTGCCAGATATGGCGCCCAAAACTGCGCAAACTAAAAATACTCATTAAAGATTTAACCCCTAGAATAATAAACATCAAAGTTACTAAATATTGCATCATCTCAGGCCTGGTTTGCCATTTTAAATAAAGGTAATAAAAAAAACAAAATAATAAAATATCGCGTATTAATCCAACGCCAAAAATAATGGTTTTCATTTCATTGGTTAATAAAGGCTCGTCTTTGCGCGTTGGTTTTTCTTTCATTACTTCGCCGTGGTCACGTTCAAAGGCCAAAGAAAAATGAGGCAAGCCGTCATTCACGATATTGATCCAAAGTATCTGGGCCGGCAATATGGCCAAAGGCGTATTAAACAAAATTGATCCGACTATCAGCGCTATTTCGGACAGACTGTCGGAGATCAAGTAAGTGATTACTTTGCGAATATTTTTAAATATTACCCGGCCTTGTTTTATTGCCGAAACAATAGTTTTAAAATTATTATCCAAAAGGACAATGTCTGATGTTTCCTTGGCAATGTCTGTGCCGGTTCCCAGGGAAATGCCGATATCAGCGGCTTTTAACGCCGGCGAATCGTTTATCCCATCGCCGGTCATGGCCACTACCTCGCCTCTCTTTTGTAAAGCCTTAACGATCCGCAATTTATGATGCGGGCTTACCCGGGCGTAAATATCAATTTTTTTCACCAATTTTACCAAATCCTCATCACTGACATTTTCCAGGTCACTGCCTATGATTATATTCTCGGACCCGACCGGCAGGCCGACTTCTTTGGCGATCGCCTTGGCGGTAAGCTGATGATCGCCGGTAATTAAAACCGGGCGAATACCGGCGGACTTGGCAATTGCGATTGTTTCTTTGGCCTCGCCCCGCAAAGGATCCTTAATGGCTATAAAACCGATAAAGGTTAATTCCCGGTTAACATCTTCCCATTCTATCTCTCCGCGGATAAACTCTCCCTCATCAACGCTTCTTTTGATCTCTCTGGTTGCCAGGCCGATAACCCGCAGCCCGCTGCCGGTTAAAGCTTCGTAAGTTTTTTTTAACCGCGCTAATCCGGCATGGTTAAGCTTATGCTCTTTTCCTAAATGATAATATTTAACCGCCCTGGCCAATAATTTCTCAGGCGCGCCTTTTTCGTATAATTTATAATGCCGGCGTCCCAGGCTGTGCAGGCTAAGCATATATTTGCGTTCGCTATTAAAAGGCAGCTCGTCAACTCGCGGCTCTGTTTCCAGCAGTTTATCCCTGTCCAAACCGGATTGAACGGCCGCTGATAAAAGCGCGATCTCTGTCGGCGTACCGATAAAACGCCAGCTGCCCAGCTCATCCTGTGGATTTTCTATGATCGCGTCATTGCACATCATCCCGGCCTGCAAGGCCAAACTTGCCGCTTTTGCTTCTGTCTCTTCCTGGCGGGAGCCCATTGTTTTTATCTCATATTCCCGCTCACCGATTATAATGTGGGCAACGTGCATTTTCCCCTCGGTTAAAGTGCCGGTTTTGTCAGAGCATATTACCGTGGTTGAACCCAGGGTTTCGGCCGCGATCAGCTTCCTGGTTAAGGCTTTCTTCTTTAATATCCGCTGCATGCCCAGCGCGAGAATAAAGGTGACTGACACGACCAGGCCTTCCGGAATGGATGCCACCCCTACGGCCGCGCCAACGCGCAGCATCTCAAATAGATCATGGCCGCGCGCTATGCCGGCGATAACAATTGCCGCGCAAATAACACCGAACATCATTGCCAATAAGCGGCTAAATCTGGCCAACCGAAGCTGCAACGGTGTTTTTTCTTCCTTTGTTTCTTTTACCATTCCGGCGATCTTGCCGATCTCGGTATGCTCACCGATCGCCGTAACCATGGCGCGCCCCAATCCGCTGACAACCATGGTGCCGGCGTATACCATATTTTCACGGTCAGCCATGGCCGCGCCTCTGGGTATTAGATCTATCTTTTTGTGCGATGGCATTGACTCGCCGGTTAGCATGGCCTCATCTACAAGCAAATCCGCCCCGTCAATCAAACGGGCATCAGCCGATACGCGATTACCGGCCCTGATAAGGATAATATCACCGACTGTTACGTCCGCGCTGTCTATCATAATATCCTTGCCGTCGCGCAATACCAGAGCGCTATGCTCAACCATTTCTTTTAATTTCGCGATCGCGTTATTGGCCTTATTTTCCTGAAAATATCCGACCAGCACGTTTATGGCCACTGCCCCAAAGATCACCCAGGCCTCATTTATCGCCTTGATCGCAAAGGATAATACACCGGTAAACAATAAAATATAGATAAGCGCGTTATTAAATTGTGAAATAAAAATTGCAATCCTGGACAAGGATTTCTTTTTTGGTAATTCATTTTTGCCAAAACGAGCAAAACGCCCAACAACCTGCTTTTCAGTCAGTCCGTTCAATGACGAATGAAGATGTTTTACGCAAGCAGCAATATTTAAACTATGAAAATCTGTCATTTTATATTTATTATGTCATTCTGAGCGGAGCGAAGAATCTCGCCGTGCCCCGTGTAAAAATAGTTTCTACCGGGGTGGATAAAACGGGATCCTTCGGGCTTCGCCCTCAGGATGACAACTATATATAAATACCAAAAAATTCTTAAGCTTTTCGCTTAAGTAATTTTGTTTATATTAAATATATTATAACACATTTTACTTAAAAATAAAAAACACCTACTTTAGTAGGTACCAAATAAACAATATTGGAACTTTGTTATCTAACTATTAAAGATTCGGTAATCTAATCGGATATTAATTTTCAATTCTCAATTTTCAATAATCCAATGAATATCTAATTATCAATATTTAATTTTATTTACTTTATTCTTTTTTTATCTTTTGCTACTTTTTAATATTTTGGAGAATATTAGTAATAATTCATGAGCTTCCTGATATAATAAACGACATTCGTTAATATATTTCTCATTAGCTCGGGCAATAATACGAAACCAGTGTTTACTTTCCCGAAGTTCTTTTTTAACGATGCCGATCTTATGTCGAAAATCTCTTTTACTTTCTGCCTCACAGGCCTCAGCGTAATTAGCCCCGGATGAGCCGGATGAGCTAACTACTTGCGGTATTAATCTTTGGTTAATGACATTTTTTGGTAACTGTTTAACTAAATCAACGACTCGCTCGGCAAACTGAGCTAATCTTTCTTCTAGGTCATAATTAAATGAACTATTATTCCTCCTTGTCATAAATAATTAAAAATTAGATATTAGTTATTGATTGAAAATTGGATTATTGGATTATTGAAAATTCTTTTTACCTCTTTTTTGGTGTCACAAAAAACCCCAGCCTCCATTTTCCTCCAAGCATTAAGCGGCTTTGGGCTTCCAGGCCGGGCACTGAACCGAATATTATGATCGTAAACGGCAAGATCAGCCACTGCAAAAACATCGCGATATATTTTGTCAGGCCGTATTTTTTAGGCTTTTTAGGCAGCAGCAAAGTAGAAAGAACGGCTGATAAGAGCAGGCCGGACATCGCGGCCATCATTAAGGTGCGGGTAACAACCGGCAGATTGGTTGACAACACCGTAGCGTTAAAACGATCCCCGCCGAGCAGCATTGGCATCCAGCCGATCACGGCGATTATCAAGGCGTTGGTCGCCCAGGAATGAAACCCGTATAATTGCGTTAAAATCCTACTTATAAATCTAGGTTTAGGGAATATGGACCTATTTTTTAAAAACATAAAAACTAAATACGGCAAATTTTCCACACCCCAGCCCCAGCGGCGCTGCTGCTTATATAAATTCTTGGCAGTCTGCCAGGTGGTTTCATCCATGCAAACATCCATTGATACCGGATAATTAAGCGGCACTACCCGGTAATCGCCTTGATAATAGCAAAAGCAATGCCAAAAGATCCGCGAGTCCTCGCTAACCATGGTCTTGGACCAAAAGCCGATATCGCAGAGGGCTTTCCAGGTCATGGAATGTGAGGAATAAGTGGCCAGTTTTTCCTGCCTTATCTGCTGCATCATTTGCCAAAAAGTGTTTGAAGCGGCAGCAACCCGGGCAAAAAACGGGGCCTGCCAGATATTATTGTGATATACCGGTATTGGCTGATAGCTGGCGCGATAAGGATTGGGCACGGTTAAAAAATTATAAGTCAGGCAGTGAAAATACTGTGGGGCGATTATCGTATCAATATCAAAAACGCTAACCAATATCTTTAATGGGTCTATACCTGCGGGATCAATAACCACGCGCTTTATTTCCTTGGCCGCCCAGGCCTGGTTAGCTCCCTTGCCCTTTAACTCACCGACAATTCCGTCCGGATGGCGGGTAATAAAAAATGTATAAAAACTATCTTTAAATTCCTCTTTGATCCTTTTAGCGTCTTCCCAGACCTGGCTGCCGCCTCTTTCTTCAACACTGATAACCATAATTATATTTTTGCCCGGATACGGCGAATCAGACACCGCTTTAACGCTGGCCTTAATAACTTCGTAGCTCTCGTTAATAACCGGAAAGATCATAAGATGAATGATGTCCTGCCATTTGTAGCCGCGGATTGAAAGGCATTCTCCGGCCTTGCATTGGTCCGGTGTTTTATTTAAACTGTTGCATTTTGCCTGCCAATCAAGCCGCTGATTACGCTTAA
Organism: Candidatus Parcubacteria bacterium; assembly: GCA_023137275.1. GTDB lineage: Bacteria > Patescibacteriota > Patescibacteriia > Patescibacteriales > UBA12075 > JAGLNE01. Next base: position 23,572 of record JAGLPO010000075.1, read on the forward strand.
GCCGCCTGTAAGAGGCGACTAAATGAATACCAAGAAACAGCACCAAAAGCAGCCAGTAAACATCAAAAGCAATAATAAAATACGCAACCCACACCGGCTTGAAGTAAGATAAAATTATTAGCACAAGCAATGTGCCCCAGGACAAAATACCGGGCATTGATTCCAGCGCCCGATATAATTTGCGGTCAGCTCCGACAAGCTCATTGGCATGCCCGATTTTTAGATAATCTATCATTAATTAAAAGGTTATATCTCATATTATATTCCCACAAATCTACAAATTTTATTTTAAACTGATTACAAACCAACAAATCAGCTACAAATAAAACAAATATTTAATAATTATTTGTTTTATTTGTGAAAAAATTTGTTGGTTTGTAATCAATGTTGATTTGTGGAATTTATTTAAATCTCCGCTTAAACATTAAACCCCCTCCATAATAAAGAATATAAAGGAATAGGCTATATATTAACAGATTTTTCACGTAAGGCCAATAGCAGAAATACATTACAGCATCGCTTACTATCGCGCCTGGATTGGTAAGTATATTCCAGCTGTTCCAGCGCTGGATCAAGCCGAGCAGTACTCCAAGAGATATAACCGGAATGATCGCTATTTCAAAAATATTCGCTATAAGCCGCCGTGTAATACCTGCCAGAAAATCGCTCATTAATTTAATACTATAAACAAAACCAACCCAGCCAAAAAAAGCATAAGTAAAAAACAGCATTATCATCCATGAGCCGTCAATACAATTGTTAAATTGGCTAACTTCGCAAAAGCCGTTAATATGCCTTATACCAATAATAACATAAGCCGCGTTTGGTAAAAATAACAGCCAAAAAATAGCCATTATTGCCAAAATAATTTTATTAAGCAAGCTCTTGCCCCTGGTTCTGTTCCAATATCTCCTTATTCCAAAAAATAAAAAAAATGGAATTATCATTAAAAACAAATTCCATGGAATACATACCAGCGGATAGCCGTTTATTGTCAAATCAAAAACCATAGTTTAGTAAACAGAAAACAGACAGCAGACAGCAGCTGTTTTTTAGGCTTTAATTAAATATTCGCGTTCTGTCGTCTGCTTACTGCCGTCTAAAAATATGACTATTTGTTTAATATTTGAAAAATAATAGTCTTAAAATACAAATCAAATAATGTGAATTATAATATATTTACAGTCTGATCTTCACTAATAATATTTTCCTCATTTTTAGAATCACTGTCAGTCTTGCTCTTTGTATTGGAAAACCGGACCGGCTCTTTACGCAAAGCGTCACGCAAAGAGATCGCATCTTCTTTTAGCTGCGTTTGGATGATTTTTGGCTTATTGGCCTTAAGCGGCGCAACATTGTTTATTTTTTTAATGCTGCCGGAGAGTTTTATTTTTTCGTCCAATTTATTAAGCTCTTCCCGTTTTTCCAAACGGCGGTTCTCAAAATCATTCTTTTTTTCTTGCTTAACTATTGACAAGCAATCCTTGCAATAAATTGGCCTGACTCCATCCGGTTTAAACGAAGTTTTTGTGCCAGTCCCGCAGCGGCTGCAAACTGAGTCATACCTATATACATCGTCTGGCGCCGGTCTGATGGCTGGCGCGGCCGGTTTGGTAATAGTAATAGGGGCGGCAGTTTTAACCGGCGCTGATGTTCGGCCGGGCTTTCTCAACGGACCAAGATTGTTCTTTGGCTTGCTGTTTTCGTCACCGTCATTCTGATGCCAGCGGGTTATTTTGTCTTCCACGACGCTGCGCTCTTTGGCGTAGCGTTCCCGGCTGATCGCGATCATTTTTTCCATGTTTCCGGTTTTTTCCGTCTCGGATAAAGGCGGCAGGCCGCGGGCGGAAAACGGGTCTGAAGCGATCCCGTTTATCATTAATTTGATATAAATTTCATATTTTGGCAGATTAACAATATCTTCCTGGGTAAAAGTCGGGGCAAACTCCGGCTCCAGCTCCTCGGCGTCGGCTGCTCCTACCCGGAATAGGGCCATAGTGCCGACGTTGCCAAAAACCGCGTTTTTCACCGTATCTCCCAACTGTTCAATATACTGATGAGCAAGGGTCAGATTAAGCCGGTATTTCCTGGCTTCAGACAAAATATTAGCAAAGCTATCAGTTGTAAAATTCTGAAATTCATCAATATATAAATAAAAATCTTTCCGCTCTTCTTTTGGTATGTCAACCCGGCTCATCGCGGCCAGCTGGATCTTGGTAATCATCATCGCGCCCAAAAGTTGTGAACTGTCTTCACCGATCCGCCCTTTGCTTAAATTAAGTATTAAAATTTTACCCTGATCCATTATTTCGCGCATATCAACCGTTGACTTAACCTGGCCGACAATATTCCTGATCAATGAAGTTGACAAAAATTGGCCGACTTTATTCTGGATCGGAGAAACCGCTTCTGACGCGAATTTATCGGCATAACCGGCAAATTCATTTACCCAAAACGACTTGACTACCGGATCCTGGATCTTGTCTATCACCCGCTTGCGGAACTTCTTGTCAGCCAGCATTCTGGTGACAGCGAGCAAAGTTGAGCCGGGAAAATCCAGAATGGCCAGGATCGTATTGCGCAAAATGTATTCCAGCCGCGGCCCCCAGGAATCGGCCCACAGCTTTTGAAACACGCTGACCAGGCCGGAAGCGACTAAATGCCTAAGATGCGGTTCAACCTGTTCAACCACGTTAAAAGCGATCGGGTGATCAAAATCAGCCGGATTAAAATACACAACGTCATTAACCCGGTTGTTGGGGATATATTCTATGATTTTTTCCACCAGATCGCCATGCGGGTCAACCACGGCCACGCCGCGGCCGGCCCAAATATCCTCAACGATCATATTTTCCAGAATCGTGGACTTGCCCATGCCGGTCTTGCCGATCAAATACATGTGGCGGCGGCGGTCGTTAGTCATTATGCCGAATCTGCGGTTGCTATTTCTATAATTTGTTTCCGCAAATACGTTAATATCTTGATTGTCCATAAATATATAAAAAATTAATTCTTACGCAAAAGGCAGGTTTTTCGGCGGTGCTCCTGCTTTTTTCTTATTTGCTTCCTCCTCTTCACTATTCACGGGATCTACGGAAATTTTTTCCATTGGCTCATCCCAGGGTAAACTCTTAATTTTGCTTTCCTTTGCGGGCTCTTTTCCAGACTCTTTAGTAAAGGCTGGCCCGACCTGCTTGCCAACGGATAATGTTGGGCCGTGATCAAAAAAGGTTTCGCCAACAGCCTCGCCTCCTACCGGCAAACTCATTGGCGGCTCAGACTTGCGTCCCGGAGTTTTTTGAACCAGAGGCGCTTTAACCGCGGCTTCAATCGGAAAATGCCAAAGCGTAGCCAATTCGTCTATTGTCATTATTTTTCTAATCCGCCCCCGGGTGCCGCTCCTGGTTTTATAAGCCGCCATTAAACGATTTTTTTTACCTCTAATAGTCGCGTCAACAAAAAAATAATTAGCCGTAGTAACAGTCCTATCCATATCCGGCTTAAGATTATTCAAATCCAGATCCATAAATTGTTTCATATAGCCCACAAAACCGCTGGTTACTTTGGGCTTATTCATTAATTCTTTCTTAGCTACATAAATAAACCTGTTTTTTACTTCAAAGCCCAATTGCGAAGCTTTTTTTTGAATTGCTTCAACCTGCTTTTTCTCTTGCGGCTTAAGCTGCATCATTTTTAAGGGATCATCATCCCCGTTTTCACCAGCCGCCTCACCAAGCCCGCCGCCGGTTATCTGATTAAAAAACTCAGCAAAAAAACTCCAGGCTTCGGAAAAAAATACGCCAAACACTCCTCCGCCTTTATTGTTTTTTTCTTTAAGTATCTTCCCGGCCTCTTTATTCAGCCTTTCCGTCCAGTCAAAACCGGTAGGGTAAACAATTATTTGATACCAAAGCTGCTCGCCTTTTTGCAAACTGCCGCAAAGATCCATTAAACTTGCCATAGGGTCCTTAAAGGTTGTCTCGCCGGTTTTTTCATTTACGTCATAAAACTCATTATAAGTTTTTATCGGAAAAGCCTCATTATTTGCATAAATAAATTCACCGCCCCAGATATCCCATTCATCATCCGGAAAAACAGAAGGTAAATCTTCGGCATAATCATTGACTTCGGTGATTTCCGCGTCCGGATACTGCGAATAAACAGCCGATTCCACCAAATTGCGAAACCTGGCTTCTGTCCAGATAAGAAATTGGGTATAACCATCAATACTGACAATTTCAAAGCTAAATCCGATCTGATAACGGCCTTCCCAGTATATTTCCAATAAATTAAAAGTGCTGTGCGCTCCGGCAATATAAGTAAACAAATTTTCAATCGCTTTAACCGACTGCTCATTTCCTCTGGGAATATCAATCGCCAATAAAATATAGGATAAGGATTCGGCATATTTTAAATTCCGGTAATACACCCACATTCTTGTTGCTCCCCACATTAACACAATAGCGATCGGCATCCAGCCAACAGTTATCAGAATTTTAAACACCACCTGATTATAGGGCAGGGCAAAAAAATTTTGAATTGGCGTTATGTCTATATTTATAATTTTCAGTCAAGGAATTTGAATATTCCCGACTACTGTTAGCGCCCTTTGGGCCTAACTTGTACGAGAAAAAAACAAATTATTTTAAAATATTATTAAAATTATACCATATTTACCGCCTATTCGCCAACAAATAAATGCCTCCGTATTAATCCGGAGGCATTATATCTAAAAAAAATTATTCTATAAAAAATTAATCGCTGATATTCATCATATATTTCCCTTTATCTTTGTCAAATTTATCTTTATTCATTAAGGCAAGTATTATAGTCGCTTTCTTAACCATTCTCTTTTCCAGTACTGAATTAATTATTTCATCCCGGGTCATCGGCTTTTCCTGCCTGTTAAGGATCTCTTCAATTACATCACTTACAGTACCATCCTTATATCCCCATTCTTTAAGGCCGTACAAACCGCGGCCCACTAAAACATATTTATCATCAAGGATCAATTCATTATGAACAGTAGCGGCGTTTGCTTTTTTATTATCAAAACTAATCTTATTGATCAGTCTGGCGATCTCCGCAAAATGGACAGGCTTACTATTGTTCTTTAATACCAAATAAATTTTATCATTAATTGTTTTCGGCTTGATCTCGCGCCAGGTACGCATGCCCCAATGGCCGAATTTATTTTGCTCAATCCTTTTAGCGGCTTTAAGCAGTGAGAATAAAACTTTATTATTATTGATTAGATCAGCGTTTTCATCAAACAGATCAGTATCCAATATTCTGGCAACATCCAAGCTTCCAATAATATTGATCTTGTCCCGATGCTTTTCGCTTATGGCCAAATTATTGATCAGCTTGATTATTTCTTCAGTAGAATGGATCCGTTTGGCTTCCTGTATTGAAACAAGCAGTTCCTTAATAATTTCTTCTAAATGATCTATATCCTGAAATTTTAATTTATAAGAATCCTTAAAGTGATTAGATCCTATGAGCTCTTCAAATTCCTGGTGCAAAAGTTTAGTGATCATAAAATTCAAATAATTCTTATGCACCATCTCATAATTTTTCTTCCCGGATAATCCGTTTAAGGAATAGCCCACAAGCAGATCAAGCAAATATTCTTTTTCCATTAAACCGCCATGCTCCTCAAGTAGCTGGTAAATAACCTTTTTAAGATTATTAATATAGCCGTCAAGATTTTTAAGCTGCTGTATTTTTCTAACGCTGGAAGTTTCAATCTGGCGGATCCTTTCCCGAGTAAGCTTGTGCGCGTTGCCAATAGACTCCAAAGTCTCCTTGCCTCCTCCATGCAGGCCATAGCGCCGGATAAGAACGTCGCGCTCCCGTTCGGTTAATTCACCAAACAGGTTGTTAATAAGCTCTACCGCGTTAAGTTTCGCGACCTCCTCGGCTTTTTGATTGTCAATAATTTGATCAAGAATTGAAGTATTAGTATTATCCATATATATTTAAATCAACGCATAACAAGAGCATGGGTTGCTTGATTTGCTAAAAATCTATTTAATGATTATAATAAAATCTATTTAACGCTGATAATATAGCATAATAATTCTTATTAGTCAAGTACAAATATTTAACAAAAATTAAAAAAATAATTATTAAAATATAATCGCTAATATTAAATAAAAAAACAACTCATACAATGAATTGATTTTTTATAATATTATTATTAATATTTTTAGTTTTTTTCTAAGTGAAGCCAAAATATTGAATTTCTTCTTGCAATTCCAACCCAAATTTATCCCTAACCTGCTGTTTGATATAGCTAATTAACATCACTATCTCTTCAGTCCGTGCTTTGCCGGTGTTAATAATAATATTAGCATGCTCCAGGCTTACTTTAACTCTACCCATGCTTTTGCCTTTTAGTCCGCACATATCAATTATCAAGCCAGCCGCTATTTTGTTATTTCGGCCAATTTTATTTTTTAATTCTCTATCATACAATCGCGGATTTTGCTCCTTTACGTAATTTGGATCAAAATTCTTAAAAACAGACCCGGCGCTGGGCAAACAAGGATATTTTTCTGTGCGAAAATTAATTGATTTTTCTAAATTTTTTTTAATTATCTCTGATTTTTCCTTTCTCATCTTTAAAACCGTCTTCCAAATTAATAAATTTAGGTCTTTTTTAAATATGCTGTTTCTATATTCAAATCCGCAATCCCGATTGCTAAACAGCTGAAAATTCATGTTTTTAATATTAAAAACATTTACTGTCTCAATAATCCCGGAAATCGGCTCGCTAAAAGCTTCGGCATTACCGCGAATCGCGCCGCCAATAGTCGCCCTGGGGATGCCGCTCGCCCATTCCAGGCCGCTTAGATTGTTGCCAACGGCTTTGCTGATCGCGCTGCTTAGCCAAACCCCGGCTCCGCATTCCAGCCTTTCGCCTTTAACCGCCATTTTAGTATTCAACATCCGGATAACCAACCCGTCTACGCCCTGGTCCGGCACTAATATATTGCTCCCGCCGCCAAGTATATAAACATTAAGCTTTTTTTCTTTTGCCCAAATATAGGCGGCTTTTAGATCTTCCCTGGATTTAATTTCCAGATAATACTTAGCCGGTCCGCCAACTTGCCAGGTGGTAAAAGGCTTAAGTGCAATATCTTTTTGTATTTTATCTTCAATATTCATAATTTTATTCTACATCGCCCATTTCTTGAAGCTTGATTAACTTAGCATAAAGACCGCCCTTGCTTTGAGTTAATTCCAAATGACTTCCTTCTTCTACTACCTGCCCTTCTTCTAACACGATAATTTTATTGGCTTTTTTAATAGTACTGAATCTATGCGCGATTATTATAACAGTACGCCCCTTGCTAACCTTATCCATTGCTTCTTGTATTAATTTTTCACTGTAGCTATCCAGATTACTGGTAGCTTCATCAAAAATTAATATCTTTGGATTAGCCAATATTGCCCTGGCAATACCAATACGCTGACGCTGTCCGTCTGAGAGCTTAACTCCTCTTTCCCCTACTTCAGTATTATATTTTTCGCTTAATTTAAGTATAAATTCTTCTGCGTTTGCGATTCGAGCGGCTGCCTGAACCTCTTTAAAACTAGCCTTAGGACGAGCATAGCAAATATTATCTTTAACACTAGAATTAAAAATCTCCACCTCTTGTGGAACAATAGCTACAAACTTCCTGTAAGCATACAAATCATAATCAGTTAATTTTTTATTATCTATTAATATCTGCCCTTTTTGCGGATCATAATGCCGGTATATCATTCGCGCAACAGTAGTTTTTCCTCCGCCAGAAGGTCCTACTAAAGCGGTTATACACCCGGAATTAATTTTGATATTAACATTATTAAGAGCTTTATTCTTTGCATCATCATAAGTATAGTTTACTTCTTGAAACTCTATTTGTCCAACAATTTTTTTCGGTTTTAACCCTTTATGAGGATTAATAATATCAGTTGTTTGCTCTGTTACGGATATAAACCTATTTACAGCAATATTACCTTCTTCAATTCGATCATAAAAACGCGACAAACGATACAAGGAAAAATATGATTTTTCCGACAAAGTAACCACAAAAACTAATGTACCTATTGTTACTGCGCCACGGCAGACAAGATATACGCCCAAAAGAAGTATTACTGCCCGGCCGGCATCAATAATAAAATTTCTATAAATCCAATAATTAAGCAAACGAAACCATTCACAAATTCCTTTGTCACGTATATTTTCACGCAGTGTTCTGAATTCTTTGGTTTCTCTTTGCTCCTGAACGAATGACTTTACAGTATTAATATTTATTATTGACTGCCCTAATTTACCAGAAGCTTCCTCATATTGTTTATATCTTTTTTTTCTAAGAGGGTAAACAACTTTATTTGAATAAACAGTTATAAACACAAAAACTGGAGCAAACATTAAAAAAGACAAGCCAAAACGCCAATCAACTATAAAAAGCACTAAAAGCGTTATTGATAACTGAATAATTGTCGGCACTACTTCCCAGGAAAGATTACCAATTAAATCCATAATCTTAGTTATTCCTTTTTCAATTTTTATTATTTTATTCCCGGTATTTTCTTTTTCATGGTAAGTAAGTGACAAATACATTAATTTTTTTTGAGCCGCTACATTCAAATACGATTCTACTTCAAATATCATCCGAAATATTTTCCGGTCTTTTACATAATGTAACATTGACACGCCCTGTTCGCTTATAAACATAAGTATGGCCAAAATAACAATATTTGTTATCTCAGACGGATCAAAAGCTATTAATTTATCAATTATTACTTTTAGTATATACGGACCAATTAAAGCAATTCCCTCTAAAAAAATAGTCACAATCAAAATTCCTTTCATTATTTTTCTGGAAGGCTTAAGAATATTGAACAATTTTGGCCAAAATTCCCGATATTTTATTCTTTTTTCCTTAGTTTCATTAAATTTCATGCATAAAAAATCAGGGGTTGTCCCCTTTAATTTTTCTTAACCTCTATATATTAATACGTAATGATCAAGTTTATGTTACAAATCCAAAAGCTTATTTCCAACCAAATAAACATCTCCGGCGCCCATAAATACAACAACATCATTACTTCCAATTTCACACTTTAAATAATCTGCCACCTCAGCTACTGTTGGAATATATTTAATATTCTGCCGTCTACCGTCTGTTGTCTGCCGTCTAATCTGCTTTAGCAGATCTTTACTGTGAACACCGCCGTGTTTTTCCCGAGCAGAGCCATAAATATCCAAAACAATCAGTTCATCCGCCTGATTAAAACTCGTGGCAAAATCTTTAAGCAAGGCCCTGGTTCTGGTAAAAGTGTGAGGCTGAAATACAACAATAATATTTTTACGCGGATATTTCTCCACCGCGGCCGCCAGCGTTGCCTTAACCTCGGTCGGGTGATGGGCATAATCATCAATCAAAATCGCGCCGCGATACTCCCCCATCACCTGCATCCGCCTGGCTGTCCCCTGAAAATCCTCCAAATGCGTACGCAATTCATTCAAAGGCACGTTTAATTCAATCGCGGCCGCAATAACCGCGAGAGCGTTTGAAATGTTATGCCTGCCCATTAGCTGAATCGAGAAATCACCTAATTCACCCATCTCCCCATCTTCATAATCTCCCCCTCTCCCGTCTGGGAGAGGGGGTCGGGGGGAGAGGGAGGGTTAAGCTTAACCTTAAAATATTGCTTGGCATTCTCAGTTTTAATATCATAAGCTACGTAATCGGCTGCTTCATCTATCGCGTATGTTATTACCCGGCCACGGCAATTAACATTGGCTGTCTTTTGAATCACTGGATCATCAAAATTGGCTATCAAAAATCCTTTTTTAGGGATTTTTTTAATAAATTCTATAAACACCTTTCTATATTCATCTTCAGTCTGAAAAAAATCCGGATGATCATATTCAATATTATTAAGAAGCGCGGCTTTAGGCAAATAATATTTTAATTTATTCTGATACTCGTCTGTTTCAACTATAAAATACTCGGATTTACCAACCAAACTGCTGTTGTTGAATTGCAATACTTTGGAGCCGACGATCGCGCTGGGCGCGTATCCAGACTTATCCAAAACATAGGCCAGCCAAGCCGTGGTCGTGGTCTTGCCGTGAGTGCCGGCAACCGCGATACCGTATTTATTCTCAAACAACATTGATAAAGCCTTGGGATAATTAATTACTTTTGTTTTACCGCGCAAAGCAGCTTCTAATTCAACATTTGTTTCAGGCTTAAAGGCAGTGGAATAAATAATCAAATCAACGTCTTTGGAAATGTTGTTTGCTTTAAATCCATGAAATATTTTAATTCCTTTATTCTTAAGCGTATCAAAATAAAAATGATCGCCTTCGTCTGATCCGCTTACTTTAATTCCATAGGAATTAAACATCAGAGCCAAAGCAGAAGTGCCCGCGCCCTCAATGCCGATAATATGCACTTTTTTTATATTTTTTAAATTCATGTTATTAATTTTTCAATTTGTTCTGTAATTAATAAATTCCCGTCCGGTTTAATAATTGATTGAATTTCGTTGGAAAAATTTCTTTGTAAAACCTCATTATTTAAAAGTTCGCGGATATTGCCAATAAACACATTAACATCCAGGTCTTTCTGCTCTAACACGATCGCCGCGTTAGCCGCGGCAAAGATCCGGGCATTATCTTCCTGATGAGAGCCAGGCATGGGAATCAAAATGCTCGGCTTGCCTAAAAAAGCCAGCTCAGTCAAAGTAGCCATGCCGCAACGGCTAACTACGATACTGGCCGCTGAATAAGCCTTAATAATCCCAAAAGAATCAAGAAATTCAAAAACACGGTAATTAGGATTGCTCATTTGATGCTCGCGAGCCAACTCGGACATTTTGCCTTTGCCAACAATATGAAGCACTTGGCAAAACTTGGTCAACTCAACCAAGGAATTATCCACCAAATCATTTATTGCCTTAGCTCCGGTGCCGCCTCCTATTATCAAAACTACTTTTAAAGAGCTGACTAGCCCGAACTTCTGGCACGCTTCTCTGGGAGTGATCTTTATGTCTTTAAATTCTCTGCGGATTGAATTCCCCACCCAAATTGCTTTTTTGCCATAATCATCTAATGACCTGGCAAAAGTAACAGTAACAGTCCTGGCAAATAAAGCCATTAGCCTGTTTGCCAGACCGGGCCGAACATCCTGCTGGTGGATCAAAACCGGTATGCCAAGCAGCCACGCGGCCCAGACAACCGGCACGCCGACATAAGAGCCGGCGCAGATAACCAGACAGGGCTTTTCTCGGAGTAAAATAAAATATGACTGCCAAAAAGCCAATTTTAATTTAAATCCATCAACAATGTTTCGCAGGCTAAAATAACGCCGGAATTTAGCGCTGATTATCGGCCTGAACGCGATCTTTTCCGCCAATACCATCTGCTCTTCAACTCCATTTTTAGTCCCCAGCCATAAATAGTTATATTCTTTTTGCTGTCTTTGCAATTCTTCCAAAATACCTAAAAGCGGAGCCACTGATCCGGCCGTACCGCCACCGGCAAAGATAATCTTCTTTTTTTTATTTTTATTATTCATAGCTAGATTAATAATTTACAAATTTTCAATTTACAATTTCCAAACAATTTTCAATTAATTAATTTTATAATTTTCAAACAAGAAAATTTAATAAAATTTCTCTATCATTAAAACATTAATAAATTGATAAATTAATTCATTGTTTGAAAATTGCTTGTACTCGCTTGACGGGTGAAAATTCGTAAATTGAAAATTAAAACCTATCTGGTCTGCTTGCTTATATTCACCAATATCCCGACTGCGGCCATTGCCGCCAATATTGCCGAACCGCCATAACTGATAAAAGGCAAAGGCACCCCGGTCATGGGTAAAATATTTATTATCCCGCCAATGTTAATAAGAGCCTGAATGGTCAGCCAGGAAACAATGCCAATCGCCAATATCCGGCCAAAATCGTCAGGCGCGTTTTTAGCTATCAAATATCCGCGATAAAATAAAAATATATAGGCAAAAGTCAATAGGCTACTGATGATCAATCCGGTTTCTTCGGCAATGATCGCGAAAATGGAGTCGCCGCTGACTTCCGGCAAATACATATATTTCTGTCGACTCTCTCCAATGCCCCGGCCGAATATCCCGCCCGAGCCGACCGCGATCAAAGACTGATTGGTTTGGTAGCAAATGCCCTGTGGATCAATCCCCGGGTCAAGCATGCATTTAAAGCGATCCAGCTGATAAGGCTTAAACTGCACCATTACTGAAAAAGCCAGAGCGCCAAGAATTACAATAACAACAATATGAGTGGTTTTGCCGCCGCCGACAAAATAAACGATCAAAGAAGTGATGGCCACGATCGCCAAAGTTCCAATATCGGGCTGAAGCAGCATTAAGCCGGCGATAAGCCCGAGAACCGCGATAAACGGCCCGATACCGGCCTCCACATCTTCCAACTCCTCTTTTCTGGATTCAAGCCAGGCCGCCAAGTAAAGCAAAAAAGACAATTTAACAAATTCTGAAGGCTGCAAAGAAAAGCCGAAAATATTTATCCAGCTCCGCGCCTGTCCCCACTGGGCCGAGATGCCGGGAATAAATACCAGAACTAATAAAAAAACCGAAAAAACCAAAAAACCAAAAGCGAATTTCCGCCAGTTATGATAATCAATCCGGGCAAAAAACCAAAAAGCGATAATCCCCAAGGTTAAGCCAAACAGTTGATTTTTAAAATAATAATAAGCATCGCCGAATTTATCATAAGCTACCACTGAAGAAGCGCTGGATAAACTAATAAGTCCAAAAAGGAGTAAAACGCCGATCACAACCAGCAGCCAGCCATCAGGAGCATGTTCTCCGCGCCTGACTTTTATTATTCTTTGTATTCTTTTTTTTAATGTTTTGTTTCCCACGAATAAACAACTTACCTTACGCACCAAACATTTTTACC
>JAGLPO010000076.1 GCA_023137275.1 Candidatus Parcubacteria bacterium
AACTTTTTTTACGTGATAAGAGCGTAACATAAATAAATAAAACAAATAATCAGCTGGTTTGTAATTTTAAAAGGATTTATCTAATAAAAATATAATCAAACCAATTACAGCCATTACGCCGGATATTACCCAAAAACGCATTACGATCTTTGGCTCGCTCCAGCCTTTGGCCTCAAAATGGTGATGAATCGGCGAAGACAGAAATATTTTTTTTCCGTTTCGCAGTTTTTTGGATATTAGCTGGATAATAGTTGACATTGCTTCAAGTACAAAAATAAAGCCGATAAAAGGCAGGATAAAAGCCGTATTAGTATATAGCGCGACCAAAGCCAGAGTAACACCCAGGGACATTGACCCTGTATCGCCCATAAAAAAACGCGCCGGATTGATATTAAACCACAAAAATGCCAGGAGCGCGCCCACAATTACTCCGCAAAAAACCGCCAGATCAAAGCGCTGGGTCGCGAAAGCGATCACCGCATAAGACATAAAAGCTATCAGCAGGGTTCCGCCGGCCAACCCGTCCAAACCGTCGGTCTGGTTAACGGCAAAGGCCGTGCCGATCACGACTGACAAAAAAAATAAAATATACCACCAGCCGATATTAAAAAATCCCAGAAAAGGAATGTGAACAAGGTCCCAATCCAGCTTAAAGTAAAACCACCAGGCGCCCACCAAAGCGATGGCAGCGTAAATCACCAGCTTGTGCCAAAACTTGATCCCCCGCTGTTTATAGCCCATGCGCCTGGCGTCAAGAAAATCGTCTGCCAGGCCCACCAGAGCCGAGGCAACCAAACAGCCCAGCGGTAAAAGGGTCTGGCCGCGGGAAAGAAAATTCAAATTCTTTAAAATATCCAAAGGAAAAATTTTAGCTAAATAAAAAAAGGCTAACGCAAAAACCAGGGTGGTAACCCAAATCAGGACTCCGCCCATGGTCGGGGTCCCGCTTTTGGCCTGATGCATTTTGGTAAATATCGGCGTACTGCCATCGTCCCTGATCTGCTTGCCCAGCTTATATTTATAAAGAAAATGCGTTAGCAAAGGCGTCCAGGAAACAGTAAACACAAATGCCAAAGTGGTGAAAAATAAAAGTTTAATAATATAAAAATCAGTCATAAAAAGTTATTGGAAATTAATTAAATACACGGATATCACAGCTGCTAAAAGCATAATATTCGCTATCAAAACCGGAACCAGCAATAAATGCGCTAAAAATTTAATATCCCGCTTATTGTACGAACCGACAATAACAAGAAGCGCGGTATTAAAAACAATAAATATTAAGCCAAGTATTGGAATTATAAAAATATTTTTACTCTCACCATAGTGGTCAATGCCAAAATCAACGCTATAATGCAAGGCCATCATCGGCCGATCTATCTGCGTAAAAATATACGCGGCCAGGATCCAAACCAGCAAATTAACGGCCAGCATAAATCCAAGATATATTTTAACAGACAAAAAATTTATGATCTCGCCCAGCGCCTGCCGGCTCTTTTGCTTTAATAAATGGAAATGATGGAAAAATTTTGTAAAATTAAACATAAAAACGTTAAGACACGACTGATTAGTTATGCCACAAATATTAATTTTTTACCAGCTTTCTTACTAAATACTAACATATTTACAATAATTTTGGAATATCAGATATCCAAAATAAAAAATACCATTAAAAATGGCACTTTGAATAATATTTTCGGTATTGTGTTAACCAAATATATCCGAACTAAAATACATATTAAATTCTAAGCATTTTTTTGATATTTTCTTCAATAGCAGGGCTTAAAATTGCGGCTTTTCTTAACTCTTCCACAATTTCAATCTCTATCTCTCCTATAATTTTTAATTTTTTATTTGATAGCTTTTCAATTAATCTGTCTATGGTTTTTTCTTTTACTCGATTGCAGTCAAACAAAGAATTCTTTTTAAGAATTTTACACTGACCTGGCGTTACGTTAACGTAAGTTTCATACGGAAACGGAGATTTTTCAATATTGCAATATACATTACTATCAAAAGTTAATGAACAAACCAATAATATAATCTTATCATTAAATGGTTCATGGTTTAAAGTTACGTGATAATGAGGCGTACTGTTATAATAGTCTTCATCAGCGAATAAAAAAACAGACCCGGGTTTAATAATAGCCCTGATCTGTGCTTCGGGATTTGTTGAAATCATATTTTTACAACCAATTACATGCCATAGTTACGTTTTCATTAAAAACAGACTTTGCGTAATTTAGTTCTTCTTTAGATTCAGTAAAAATATTTTTTTCAGATATTTTTTCTTTTGGATTCTCAAAGAAATCACTATATTTAATATCCTCTCTTAATGATACTTTGCTCTTTAAAATTTCTTCATGTTTAAGCCATTCAGGAAATTTATGAGAAATGCGCGATAAATATATTGGTTTATATTCTCCGTATTCACTATAAACAACTTCAAATGCCTCTATGTCAGTTTGAGAAAAAACATCACTGTCAGTTTTCTTTACTACAGTTATTGTATTATCATTTTTCTTTTTTAAATATTTACTCAAATAAGACAGCTCTTCTTTTCCTAGCATATTAAAACCAATTAAATCTTTTACAGTGGAAGCAACAGGCCCAAATTCCATAGCAAAATATCTATCATTTGTAATAGGTCTGCCATATTTGCGCAAGTGGTATCTATCGGCAAGCCATATTAGTTTTAACGCTTTCATTTTATCAATAGAACCACCCTCTTTTGCGGCAAAAAAATTTAACGCTTGAATAGCTTTTTTGTAATCAAATTCGTTGATTGATTTCATTAAATTATTTATAAATATTTGTAATAGCTTAAACTTATATTTATAATAACATTTTGTCAATATTTATTCAATCTTTGTCGGAGAATTGTCGGAGAATCTAGAATCAATATCTGTCAATATCAAAAATATTTCAAAAAAATACCATTAAATGGTAATTTAAATATTTTTAGTGGGCGTATCTGGATTTGAACCAGAGACTTCTACTATGTGAAAGTAGCACTCTACCGCTGAGTTATACGCCCCTGTCCATGGCCATGTTGGCCAGCTTGTCAGCCTCTTTATTCTGTTCGCGGGGGATATGGCTATATGCTACCTTTTTAAAACTAAGCGAATCATTATAAACACTCACAAATAACGGCTGCAAGCCTTTATTTTTTACTTTGTAATTGCCATTTAATTGCTCAACTACCAATTGGCTATCCAGATAAAATTGAATTTCCATGGCCCCAAGCTCTTTAGCTTTTTTGATTGCCGCCACAACCGCCCGATATTCAGCCTGATTATTAGTGGCCTCGCCAATATACTCTGATATTTCAGCGATCAAATTTTTCTTATCATCCAGTATTACAGCCCCGATCCCTGACGGTCCCGGATTTCCCCGCGCCCCGCCATCAGTGTATATGATTAATTTTTGTATACTTCCCATATAAACAAATATTTTATGTTGTGTGTTATATGTTATGTG
This sequence comes from Candidatus Parcubacteria bacterium, assembly GCA_023137275.1. Lineage (GTDB taxonomy): Bacteria > Patescibacteriota > Patescibacteriia > Patescibacteriales > UBA12075 > JAGLNE01. The sequence continues at coordinate 3,481 of JAGLPO010000076.1, forward strand.
CTTTTAATATCAATTATCTTAAGTTGTAATTCTCGTTTACCATTAAATTCATTAAACTCAAGATAATAAACGATTTTAATTACGTGGCCCACTGTTAAATGCGCCCATTTTTCTGCCTGGCCAAAGCCAAGGGCGGTAAATACTGCGGAGTTCTCGTCTTTTACGCGAAGCTTCAAGTGCTGACCCTCCATGCCCATATGCATAATGTCCATAATGCTTACCTGCTCGCTGACAAAATGCGGACGGCTGTTATTCTGGCCGAACGGCGCGAAATTATTTATCTGTTCGGCCAATTCATCATTCAAATCGCCAAGGGCCAACTCAGCCTCAATATCAACCCGCGGTGATAAGTCAATGCCACCCAAGGCTTTATTACTGATTGAAGTTATTTTATTTTTAAATTCCTCAAGATTCTTCGCGTCCAGGCTAAAACCGCAAGCGGCCGGGTGTCCGCCATATTTGGTTAAAAGATCAGCGCATTCCTCAACCGCGGCGATCAAATTAAAATCCGCCACGCTGCGGCCTGACCCCTTAAAGCCGGTTTCGGCTTTGGTAATTACCAGGGTCGGCAAATTATACTTGCTTGCTATCCGTCCGGCGACCAGGCCGACCACTCCCTCGTTCCAGTCGTCCTTATTATCGCTTTTGTTGTCCGGGCAAATCCCGATAATTATTTTGTCTTTACTTTTTAGGTCAATCTGCTTTTCAACATCGTTAAAAATCTCTTCGGTTATTTGCTGCCTTTCAATATTCCTCTGGTTTAATCTATTGGCCAAAATTTTAGCCTCTTCAGCGTTGCGAGCCGCCAGTAGCTCATAAGCCGTATTGGCTCGACCCATGCGCCCGGCGGCATTAAGCCGCGGAGCGATCTGAAATCCGATATTCCAGGTATCCAGTATTCTGTTTTTATTCAAACCGGCTGCCGATATTAATTCTTTTAAACCTAAACGTTTGGTGTTATTCAGCGTTTCCAATCCGAATTTAACCAATACTCTATTCTCCCCCAGCAGGCTTACGCAATCGGCCACCGTGCCGATCGCCACTAGATCAAGCAGTCTGGTTTCCAATTTTTGCTTATCACGCTCACTAAGCTTGGACCGGCGAATAATGGCAGCGGCCAGCTTAAAGGCCACGCCCACGCCGGCTAAAGTTTTGTCCGGATAATCCTCGCCCGGTATTACCGGATCAATCACCGGACAATCCGGCCATTCTTCTTTGCTTGCCGGCGCCGGGTGGTGGTCCGTTATTATTACTTCCATTCCCAGCTCTTTAGCGCGCTCAACTTCTTCTTTGCCGCGCATGCCATTGTCAACCGTGATTATCAGCTTTGTGCCGGATTCGGCTATTTTTTCCACTGCCAACATATTAAGCCCATAACCCTCAGTAACCCGATGCGGGATATAAATATCAACTTCGGCCCGCAAAATCTGTAAAATTTCCATCATTAAAGCGCTGGAGGTTACTCCGTCCGCGTCATAATCGCCGTAAATAGTGATCTTGTTTTGATTTTTTATGTGAGAAATTATTACCTCTACCGCCTTTTCCATTTGCGAAAAACAAAATGGATCAATTAAATCTCTCTCAAGATCAGGCTTAAAAAATCTCTCCTGGTCTTCTGGCTCTTTAATTCCCCGGCTCCAAAGCAATTGCCAAATTATATCATGATAATTTTTATCTTTAATTTTAAAATTATCAGGAAATTTTTCCTTAATTTCCCATTTTTTTTCCATAGTTACAAATTATAAACTCACCTTACGCGCCTTGGAAAAAGTTATAATTAATGT
>JAGLPO010000077.1 GCA_023137275.1 Candidatus Parcubacteria bacterium
AAGTGCGTAACATGAGTTATTAAAATTTAAAACTATAAATCGCGCCTATTTTAAGTTTATCCGGCTTAATAATTCTTTTTAATATTTTACAATCAAAATAATATTCGCTTTTGCCAATATAATAATTATCCTTTTCCCGCTCAATAATAAAATTTAAATCTTTGCCTTTAAATTGCTTCTGATATTTATTTTTAAACTGCTCACCCAGTGCCCGTAATTTCTTTGCCCGCTTAATTTTGATTTTTTCATCAAGCTGATTTGGCAATTTACTGGCAGGAGTTTTTGAATGAGCGGAAAAAGGAAAAACATGCAAGCGGCTAAAACCAATTTCTTTTATAAATTTAACAGTCTCCTCAAAATCACGCTCATTTTCTCCCGGGAAACCGACAATAACATCGGTTGATATCGCAACCTTTGGCGCGGCTTTTCTTATTTTTTTAATTTTATTCCTAAATTGCTCTTGGGTGTACGGCCGGTTCATAAGCTTTAGTATCTTGTCACAGCCTGACTGCAAAGGAACATGCAAATGCTTGCACACTTTCCCGCTAGTTTTAATTAATTCAATAATCTCATCACTCACTTCATTAACCTCAATTGAACTCAATCTAATTCTCCCAATATTTTTTATCTTAATAATTTCCTTCATCAAACTAATTAAGTCTGCGGTCTGTTGCCGCGCCCGCCTCGCTGCGCTTACGTTGCGGGCGGGTCTGCGGTCTGTTGTCTTCTCTTTTCCATAAAGCCCCAAATGTATCCCGGACAACACTATTTCCCTGTATCCGCAATCAACCGCTTCACTTATCTCTTCAAGTATTTCTTTTTTTAGCCTTGATCTAAGCTTGCCCCTGGTAAACGGAATTATGCAATAAGAACAATACTGTTCGCAGCCGTCCTGGATCTTGATCGTATAGCGCGCCCGCGATTTATCAAAAACCAATGGCGCTTTTGCGCAGGTTTTATTTTTATTACTAATCGCGCTAACCAGCTTATCCGCTTCATTCGCGCCATAAATAAAATCTATATTATCCGCCTCGGGCGGAAAATCCTGATTTCTTTTTTCATTGATCGCCGGCCAGCAGCCGATCAGCGCGATACTGACTCGCGGACTTTCTTTCCTGGCTAAATTAAGCGCTCGCCTGCTTTTATTAATAGCTGTAGCGGTAACCGCGCAAGTATTAATGATCGCGATATCAACATTATTATCTGCCAGCCGCAACCCAACTCCATCTAATTTTCTCTTCAGCTGAAGAGAATCATATTGATTAACTTTGCATCCCAGAGTGTAAATTTTATATGTTTTATATCCCATCTTATTTAAAAATCCCCGTTTAAAAACGGGGAAACAAGTTATGAGCCACCCGTCGGATTCGAACCGACGACCTACTGTTTACAAAACAGTTGCTCTAACCAGCTGAGCTAGGGTGGCGACTTTTAATTTTAGTGCGCCCAGCAGGATTCGAAGGGGCGGAAGCCCCACCACCAAAAACAGATTCGAATAACACACTGAACACTCAAAAAATATTCTGCAGCCAAGCTGCAAATATTTTTTGTGCGCCCAGCAGGATTCGAACCTGCGACCTTCTCCTTAAAAGGGAGCTGCTCTACCAGCTGAGCTATGGGCGCGTGCGGACAAAATAAAATCTGCTCTTGATTTGAGCATATTTTATATGATAACTATAGCAGATATTTTTATTTTTAGCAATCCTTGGATAAGAGCAAATAATTGCTTACTATAATATTACGCAAAGGCTAATAATAGCTATTTTTTCACCACAACCCCTTGACTTTTAGAATATTTGTGCTATTTTTATTTAAACTAACAGAATTATTTTTAAAAATAAAAAAAGGCCACAAAAAAGGGGGTTCATAATGGCAAAAAAATCATACAAAAAGTTTTGTTGGATATTAATTAAAATTTGGGCATATACAACAACAGTAGATTTTTTTTACCATCTGGCCACCATCCAATCTTTTGATAAGGATTGGATGATAAAATGGCGAGACAGATCTTTCTATGTGTTTCTTGCAACTATACTAATAGTTACAGTTGCAAAGTTCTTTTTCAAAAGGAACTCTACGAAGACTAAATCGAATTCGTAAAAATTTAGCTTTGAAAATAGTAAAAGACCTATGCTTTCTTGAAATTAAATTCACACGCATAGGTCTATTTTTTTGAAAAAATCCTTAACAATCAAATAAAAAAATTTATAAAAAACAAAACCGGTGCCATCGCTATAAAACAACGGCACCGGTTTTGTACATATTTTATGTATACTTCTTAAAATTTTTTTGCTTAGAGGGAGGGGCTAAACCAATGGCTTTATTTCCAGCATCCTCTAATTCTATAAAAGTTTCAACGGCTCTTTCGTCAGCTCCAGGATCTTTCTCTTCCCTTTTCTTGCGGTTGGCTTCCATCTTCTCAAACCGCCTGTCAAAATATTCGCTGCAAGATTCAAGTATTGTTTTCTTTTTCTTAGGTTTCTTCTCTTCCTTGTTATCTTCCTTATTTTCGCGTATCTCTGCACTTTTTTGATTAATGGTTTCAAATTTATTTTCCATTTTTTTATCCTTATTTATATTTTTTATATTTTCGCGTATCTCTATACTTATATGATAAGAATATCATAAATTAAAATTTTAGTCAATTGAACAATTTATAAATTCTGCTAATATTAAATAAAATTTAAAATTCAAACCAAAAAATTTACGAAAAAAAATCCGGTGCTGCTATAAAACAACAGCACCGGTTATTTATAAAAATCTATTAAGCACTCCTACGCATAGGCATAGGCATACTTTTTCCGCCTAGGTCTAAGGCTCGCTTCCAGGAAAAAATCTAACAACATTAGAAACGAAACCGTAGCCACAGCAACCAGCGATATGCCAACAAGCCACACAAATGTTGCGGCAGGTATCGTTACCGCCAGAGGCAGCGCAGGCGACGTTGATATCATATAGGCCGCATACATGATTCTCCCAGCCACAATCATTATTCCCATTGGCGCGATAGTCGCTTTCAAGACGTCTGCCGCATGCAATAGCCATAAAAGGAAATCGTCTATTGCATCGTCTATTATATCAGTTAAGCTGCCGCCATTTGCCATTGTGGTTTCTCCGTGTAATCCGCCGCAGATCATATAACCTGCAGAGCCAGTGTCTGGATCAAACACCATCCAACCATGGCCATACCAACCTCCTTGGCCATACAAATCACATCCTATTGTAACTGCCCTCTGAGGTATCATTGCGGTGTATCCGGCGTTAACATAAGCACGGATGTGATTTTTTACCACATCGTATGCTGAGATAGCCGCAAGGCCAGCTTCCAAAGTTGCCGGGTTATTAAAAACATGAATTTTTATATTCTCTTCAGCTGCTTTTGCGAATACTGCCCCGGTTGAAACCGCCTTAATCTTATACAGCATCTCCCATATTGCATGTTCCATATTAGTGCCTATAAAACCGCACATTCCCATCCATAAAATCTCATTATCTCTGTTTCCTGTCGTGGATGTAGAACACATGACGTTCCTTACAACGTCAATATGCCCGCCTCCCTCTTCTACGTGATCAAGATAACACACTCGCCAGAACCATAACCCGTAACATTTATAGACAGGCTTTATTTCGTTAACTACGTAAGCCATTGAAATATGGTTCACCGAAACCACATCAAGAGAACCTGAAGCGATTTTTAAGAATTCATCCACTAAAGCGAAGTAGAGTGAGCCTTTCATATGAAGAGCTTCAGCCTTCATGTCATTTGTCGTTTCATCATCATCAGAAAGTCCGCTTGCCAAAACTTTTTCGTTTAGCGCTTCGGCTAACCTGAGCACTTCATTAAGAGAGGTTTTCTGTGTTGTGGTTGGCATACCATATACACTGCCGGCAAGCAGGGATTTATTTGTATATTCCCACTCACCGCTAGCGCCCGGCCTGAGGAACCCGACTTTTAAATACTGACCTCTTAACCCCAAACCAATACTTGCTCCTTCTGCCACGATTTTATCGTCAATCCGCAGTGTTGGCCTCATCTGTACATTGTAATAACGCAGCGGTATATTATAAATACCGTAATAGTCAATGACAGCCTGGGAATATTCATTAGCCGCAGTATATACTAAGGAGAATCCCTTACCGGCTAATTCTGACAAAAAAGCAACATACTGGTTTCCGCCTGGCATCGTCACTTCAACCTTATATCGCAGATCGTCCCACATTTCTGAAGACTCTTCAGCATACCGCTCATCTTTGACTAATCCTCTCGCAAGGTACAAGGGAGGAATGATCTTTTGCGATACTAATATTTCTCTCTTGCCCAGAATTTTTTCCGGGGTCAAAGATGGGTCAATGGCGTTTACTTGTTGCTGTAAGAAATCACTGACAACTGTTTGATTAACTGAGAGAATATCATAGGTTTCAAAGTTAATCGCAGCATTAGCAAAGGCCTCTATATTCTCTTTGCTAATATTCAAACCGCCGACTCCTTTGGTGTTGACATACGTTTTTAAAGAAGGATTAACTAATCCCCAAAAATTACCATTATATAACGCAACAGAAATATGATCAAAGATCACACTCTCGATTTCTCCGGTTTCCAAGTCGTAAATAGCTTCTATTGGAATTTTGTTATTTCGCATTATTGCTACGGCAGCTTCTTGCCTCTTTATAATCTCCTCCTGTGTTACTGCATCACCCTCTGGCATTTTCACACCAACCCAATTCATCAGAGCTTCTATCGTAAGCTCCTTATCCCCTCTGATATATTTTGCAGGGGTACGACCAGTTGCCCTTAACAACGCTATTAGTAATGAGGCTTGATCACAATCATTACCTGCCATATCAACTAATGTTTCGTTTGAACCCTTCATGCTACCATAATAAGGCTCGTAGTCTATATTGTTCTTCACCCATGAATATATCTTTATGAAATTATTACCAAGTTCCGCTGCTTTTGCTTCTATTGCTGGTGTAATGAAAATTTCATCAGTTTCAGCAAGATCTGCGTCAGTTACGTCATAACCGATATATTTAATCGGGCGTTTTTTAAATATGTTAGCTTTCGTATCTGCTCTTCTGGTAGGCAATTCCGGCTTAACAGCCAGAATTTCTCCCTGCACTTCCTGCTCTTCAGAGTCAAGTGCTTCTATTAAATCCAGAACAGTATCAATATCAGTCTGTTCAATTGACGATGCGGTAATAATATTGTTAAGCGCATCAATCAAACTCCTGGCCATACTCATCTTCTTTACAAGATTATCTTCAGAATCCTCTGCAGGTGCATCGGGGAGTATAATTCCGTCTTCTTCTAACGAGCTTTTTGTTTCTGAAAATTGTTTTTCAAGCTCATTCATTATATTCTCAAGTAAAATAAGCTCGGTTTCGCTTGATGCTCCAATTTCTAGGTTGTTTCTGATAGTAATCAAGGTCTCCTGAAGATCTTCCTTTGAATAAATAGAAACAGGAGCAGAAGATTCTTCACTGCTTGCCAATTCTGACGCTATTGCAGCCGTCAGTATTACTGTGCCTTGAAGTGTCATAAAGAAAAATATGGCTACAACACAACAAATAACCTTTTTCATGATATACTCCTTTCATTTCAAAAAAAGTTACTACAAGTTGTAATTTAAAGTTGTAATTTACAGGCTATCAACAATTCATTTTCTCCATAAAGATACCTATCCTCCTTTTAAATTTTCAAGGTGCGGAGATTCGCAACCTTTCTGTTTAAAAATTGTTTTAAAATTGCCATTTTCAGATACTTTCAAGTGATAACAACCTAGTACATTTCAACAAAAATGTCAATAGACAAATGCCAATTTATCTTATTTATCATTTTTGTCTTGTTTTATGATAAAACAGTGGAAAATCAGTGGACAAATTGCCTTGCCTTATCGCGCTTCATACGCTAATATACCATTATGGCAAACAATATAACTACCACTGAAAAATTACCGCCGCAAAACCTGGAGGCTGAAGAATCCTTTTTGGGTTCTCTTTTGATTGATAAAGACGCTATTATCAAGGTAGCGGATATAATCAATGAAAAAGACTTTTATCGCGATAATCATAGGCTGATCTTTGAAACCATGAAAGAGCTCTACTCCAGGCAGGAGCCGATTGATATTTTAAGCCTTACCAATCGTCTGGAAGAAAAAAACCATTTGGAAAAAATAGGCGGCCGGACTTATCTGGCTCATCTCTCTAATGTCACCGCCACCTCGGCGAATGTTTCCCACTACGCGCAAATCATTCAGCGCAAGGCCACTTTGCGCCGTTTATTAAATACTGCCAGCGAGATCGCCGAACTTGGCTTTCGGGAAGAGGACGATATTGACAAACTGCTTGACGAGGCTGAATCAAAACTTTTTTCCGTTTCCCAAAAATACATGAAAAATATATTTACTCCGGTTGACCAATTGCTTGCCGAGGCTTTTGAACGAATTGACGAATTGCATAAGCAAAGCGGCAAACTGCGCGGCCTGCCAACCGGCTTCCCGGATCTGGACAACCTATTGGCCGGCCTGCAAAAGTCTGACTTGATAATCCTTGCCGCCCGGCCCAGTGTGGGCAAAACCACGCTGGCTCTTGATATCGCCCGCCAATCCGCCATTAAGACCAAAGTCCCGGTCGGCATCTTTTCTCTGGAAATGAGCAAGGAACAGCTGGTTGACCGCATGCTTTGCTCCCAGGCTAATGTATCGCTCTGGAAAATGCGCACCGGCAAATTATCCGATAAGGAAGAAGACAATGACTTTTCCCGTATTGGCGAAGGAATGGGCGTTTTATCTGAAGCGCCTATATTTATAGATGATTCCCCAAGCTGCTCAATTATGGAAATAAGAGCTAAGGCCCGGCGCCTGCAGGTGGAAAAAAACCTGGGCCTATTAGTAATTGATTATCTCCAGCTAATGGAGGGCCGGGGCAAATACGGCGACAATCGCGTACAGGAAGTGTCGGAAATAACCCGAGGCCTTAAGGGCATTGCCCGTGAATTAAATATCCCGGTTCTGGCCCTTTCCCAGCTTGCCCGCGCGGTTGAACAGATCAAGCCGGCAATCCCGAAGCTGTCTAACCTGCGCGAATCCGGCTCAATTGAGCAGGACGCGGATGTGGTTATGTTTATCTACCGAAAAGCGGCTGATAGAAATTACGTCCGGGAAGAATTGCCGGAAGAAGACAGATATAAAGCCGAGGTCCATGTGGCCAAGCACAGAAACGGCCCGACCGGCAAAATTGACCTCTTCTTTGACGAAGAAATAGTTTCATTTAAAAATATTGATAAAAACTATCAACAAGAATCCCCTCCGGATAGTAATTTATAATTAATAATTAACATTCGTATGTGCCCCATTCGCCCGCCTGCAACGCTGTAGCACTGCGGGCAGGTAGCGGGGCTTTGCCGAAGGCAAATAACTATGTTTAGCAAACTAAAACACATTAAAGAGCTTAGAAGTCAGGGAAAATCTATCCAAAACGCGTTAGCGCAGGAATCAACAACCACTGAAAAAAACAACATTAAAGTGGTTATGAACGGCAATATGGAAATTATCAGCCTTGATATCAATGACCCGGGCCAAACGAATTTATCCGCGAATCTTACAAGCGCGATAAACGAAGCTATTAAAAAAACCCAAAAGCTAATGGCGGAAAAAATGCAAGCCATGGGCGGCCTTGGCAATCTGGGGTTATAACAGGAGTTACGCGCGATGAAATACCCTCCGGCTATCCAAAACCTGATCAATCTTTTTACCACCCTGCCCTCTGTCGGCCCCAAGACCGCCGAGCGGTATGTTTTTTATTTGCTTAAAGAAAATCCGGATTATATGCAGAGGCTGGCTCAGGCAATCGCGGAGCTAAAAGAAAAAACCACTATCTGCAATTCCTGCCAGGCCGTAGCCGAGTCTGATCCCTGCCATATTTGTCTTGACAAAACTCGTGAAAATTCCAGTATTTGCGTTGTGGCTACTACCAGAGAAATGCTTAACATTGAAACTACCAATGAATTTAAGGGCCAATATCATGTTCTGAACGGCCTTATTGATATGATCAAAGGACTTAAACCCGAACAACTAAACATTAAACAATTAGAAAACAAGGTTAAACAAGGCAAAATTAAGGAAATTATTCTCGCCCTTAGCCCGAATATGGAGGGTGAGACTACTGCTCTTTATTTAAATAAATCATTAAATAAATATAAGATCAAAATTACTCGTATTGCCAAAGGCTTGCCAAGCGGCGCTGAAATTGAATATGCCGACGAACTAACTCTTGGCAATGCTCTAAAGTATAGAACAAAATTGTAAAAAACGCGCTGCCTTGGCAATAAAAAAACAAGTTATGCCCAAAGGGCACT
>JAGLPO010000078.1 GCA_023137275.1 Candidatus Parcubacteria bacterium
ATAAAACAGCTTAACTCCGATTCGGAGCTAAGCTGTTTTATTTTTTTGTGATTGTGTACAATTAAGCTATTTTCTGTATCTCAACTTTAGAAAATAATTGCCGATGTCCTTTGTTGCGGAGATAGCGGGTTTTACTTTTAAACTTTATTACCGAGATCTTCTTATCTTTTCCTTGTTCCACAATTTTACCCTCAGTCTTTTCGCCCAGTCCCGGCTTACCGATATTAACTTCTTTGCCGTCCGTGGTGGCTGTTAAAAGGGTGTCAAAGGCAACAATGTCGCCTTCTTTTTTATCTATTTTTTCAAGCTTAACAGTTTGGCCTTCTTTAACTTTGTACTGTTTTCCGCCTGATTTTATTACTGCGATTTTGCTCATATATCATTCCGGGGAAGACTCCGGCGTATAATCCACCGTTGTTTCCAAAAATAATTAAATAACTACTAAACGATAATACTATTATACTAATTTTAGCAAATTAGTCAAGTTAATTTTTTATTTATTGCTTTTTATGGCCCGGGCTATTGCTTTTACTATTATTTTTTCGGTAATTTTCGGGACAATTCTATTTCTATTGGGCTTTTTAACATTATAGGCAATTGCCAAAGCAACTGCTAATTTCATCTTTGTTGTTATTTTATTAACGCGGTTATCTAATAAACCGCGAAAAATTCCCGGAAAAACCAAAGCATTATTTATCTGGTTGGGAAAATCACTGCGGCCGGTTCCTACTATGGACGCGCCGGCCAGGATCGCCTCTTCGGGAAATATTTCCGGCTCAGGATTGGCCATTGGGAAAATGATCGGATTTGCATTCATAGTGCTTATCATGGCTTTATTAAGCTGTTTGCTTTTGGAAACGCCGATAAACACATCCGCGCCTTTTAACGCTTCCTCTTTCCAGCCTTTGATCTTTTTCTTATTGGTTCTTTTGGCAATCCCCTGTTTGTATTTATTCATATTTCGGCGTTGGTCATAAATCGTGCCCTGACTGTCAACCAGAATAATATCTTTCACCCCCTGGGCAAGCAAAAGCCGGGCAATAGAAATCCCGGCCGCTCCGGCTCCGTTAATAACAACTTTAAGCTCTTTTATAACTCTCTCAGTTACCCTGCAGGCGTTTATAAGCGCGGCCAAAGTAACAATTGCCGTGCCGTCCTGATCGTCGTGAAATACCGGAATATCAAGCTCTTTTTCCAGTTTTTCCAGCACTTCAAAGCACCGGGGAGCCGAAATATCTTCCAGATTGATCCCGCCAAAGCTTGGCGCGATCAATTTCACGAATTTAATTATATCTTCTGTATCCTGCGTACCGATGCAAAGCGGATAAGCGTCAATCCCGGCAAACTCTTTGAAAATGATCGCTTTCCCTTCCATTACCGGCATACCGGCCTCCGGACCGATATTGCCAAGCCCGAGAATGGCCGAGCCGTCAGTTACTATCGCCACCGTATTAGCCCGGGCTGTTAATTCCCAACTTTTTTTAGGGTTTTTCTTTATCGCCTCACACACGGCCGCTACTCCCGGCGTATAAGCGGTTGACAGATCGTCTTTGGTCTTTAAAGGCACCTTTGACCTGATCTCTATCTTGCCTTTATATTTTTTATGCAAAGCTATTGCTTTTTTATTATAGTTCATATTATTGTTTAGGGTTGTAGTAATGTAGGCTGGTAGTTCTTTATCCCTACCTACATCCCTACAATCCTACCACCCTATTACTTAATATATTTCTTCCCCTTCAACTCATCCGGCAAATACTCCTGCTTTTCTTTGTAATCATGGTCTGGCGAATATTTATAACCCTGTCCGTATCCCAGCCCCTTCATCAGTTTGGTTGGCGCATTGCGAATATGCAGCGGTACGGCCAAATTGCCCTTATCTTTTACGTCCTGACCGGCCTTTTTGATCGCCATATAAAGCGCGTTAGACTTTTTACACTTGGCTAAATAAACAACCGCCTGGGCTAAAATTACGTTACATTCCGGCATACCGATAAAATGACAGGCCTGATAAGCCGCGACTGCCTGTTCCAGTGCCCGGGAATTAGCCAAACCTATATCTTCAGAGGCAAAACGCACCAGGCGGCGCGCAATATACAAAGGCTCTTCCCCGCCTTCAAGCATTCGGGCCAGCCAATACAGAGCCGCGTTAACGTCAGAGCCGCGCATTGCCTTATGCAGCGCCGAAATTATATTATAATGCTCTTCCCCGCCCTTGTCATACATCAAATGCGACTTTTGAAACGCCTCCTTTATCATCTCCTTTGTAATCTTCTTGTCTCCCCTCTCCTGGCTAGGAGAGGGGCCGGGGGAGAGGGATGATAAATATTCAAGAATATTCAAGGCCGTGCGGGCATCGCCATCGCTCATTGCGGCCAACAAATCTATGACCGAATTTTCCGCTTTTATCCGCTGCCTTCCCAATCCTTTTTCTTTATCCTTAATGGCAGTACGGATAATTTCAGCTAAATTCTCATCACTCAAACGGTGCAGAACAAAAACTCTTGATCGGGACAGCAAAGCGTTTATTACTTCAAAACTGGGATTTTCCGTGGTGGCGCCTATCAGTGTGATCGTACCGTCCTCAATCTGCGGCAGTAAGGCATCCTGCTGATTTTTGTTCCAGCGATGAATTTCGTCTATGAACAGAATCGTGCGTTTATCTTCTATTTTATTTGTCTTTGCGACTCTGATTATTTCCCTTAGATCCTTAAGCCCGCTGGTAACCGCCGATATCCGTATAAATTCCGCCTTGGTGCGGTTGGCTATAATATGCGCCAAAGTGGTTTTTCCGCTTCCTGGCGGACCCCAAAAAATAAGCGACGGAACAGTGTCAGCCTCTATTGCTTGTCTAAGCATTTTCCCTTTGCCAATCACTTCTTCCTGACCTAAAAATTCATCTAAATTCTTTGGCCGCATCCGATCCGCTAATGGTGATTTTTTATTCCTTGTCTCCGCCATATCGTCTTTTCCTATTTGAATATTCATTAATAATAATCTCCGTGTCGCTTTTTTCAAAATCCGGCCAATACTTTTTTAAAAATAAAAATTCACTATAAGCCGATTGCCATAGCTGAAAACCGGAAATCCGCTCTTCTCCGCTGGTTCTGACGATTATATCCGGATCAGGCAAATCCGCTTGGTATAAATATTTACGGATCATACCCTCGTGTATCTGGTCAACGCTTACTTGCTTATTAATAATCTTTTTTAGCGCATCAATCAATTCAGCGCGGCCGCCATAGTTAATGCAAATATTCAGTATGCCCTTAGTATTCTTTTCCGTATTATTTATTGCCTCTTGGCATATTTCCGGTAAGTCCCCCGGCAGTTCTTCTATTCTTCCGGAAATCAACAATCTATACTCACGATCATTAAACTCTTCAAAATCGTCTTTCAGCGCCCTTTTAAGCAGCTTCATTAAATAATTTACTTCGTCCCGGCTTCGGTTCCAATTCTCGGTAGAAAAGGCGTAAACACTTAATATTTTCACGCCTTTACTAAAAAACCAATCACCAACCAGTTTCATTTTTTCATAACCCTTGGCATGCCCTTCAATGGTTGGCAAATTGCGCTCTTTGGCCCAGCGCCGGTTCCCATCCATGATTATTCCCACGTGCGCGGGAATAATTTTTTTATCTTCTTTATCCATTAATTTTAATTAATTTTATTCTATCGCTTATGCCGCTTAATATTTTAATATTTTTTTTGTTAACACCAAATTCTTTTGCTAAATATCCAATTAACTCCTTGTTCGCTTTTCCTTTTTCCGGAACGGCCGCTACATCAATTTTAATGGTCTCATCTTCCATTATATTCCTAATTTTGGTCTTGCTCGCTCCTGGCAGTACTTTAAGGCGCAAATATACCTCATTATTCATTTTTAATTTTTCTATATATTTATTCAACATTACAATATTAATTTATCATATCCGGCATAATTTGTAAATTTATAAATAAACTAAAACTAAAAAAATCCGCACAAAACGGATTTTTCTTTATAAACTTTAAACTTTAAACTTTACAAACTATTACAAAACTTCCTTTATTATCCTTTCCATATCTTCAAAGGAAAAATTAACTTTGATGATATATTCTCTGGCGCCCATTTTTATGCACTTCTTTAGCGTTGCCCCGTCAGACATGTTAGTAAGGATAATTACCGGAATCTTTTTTAATAATCCTTTTTCTTTCATTTTTTCCAACACCTCTTGCCCGTTCATAATTGGTAAAAGCAAATCCAATAAAATAAGATCCGGTTTTTCATTCTCAATTGATTCTAATCCCTTTTTACCGTCAGTGGCTTTACTAATTTCAAAACCACGGCGTTTAAAGCCCTCAGACAAGGCTTTAAGAATTAACTCTTCATCTTCAATAATTAATATCTTTTTATTATCCGCCATTTTTTAAGCTTGAGTATATGATTGTTATCTATTCATATTATAAAACATTTTTAAAATATTAACAATGTTTGTTTATTTACAAATACTATATAAGCTTTCCTTGTTTTTTTAACTCTTTTCTCGCGCTTAAATAATCAGGTATTATTTTTGCCACCAACTTCCAAAACTTGCGCGAATGATTTAATTCCTGCAAATGACAAAGCTCATGAGTAATTATATAATCCTGCAATTTAATCGGCAAATAAATTATTTTATAATTAAAATTCAAATTGCCTTTAGCTGAGCAGCTCCCCCATCTGGTTTTTTGATTGCGAATCGCGACCCTGTTAAATTTAAAATTATAATGCTTGTTTAAGGCGTTTATCTTGTTTAATATTGTTTTTCTTGCTTTTTCTTTTTTTTC
>JAGLPO010000079.1 GCA_023137275.1 Candidatus Parcubacteria bacterium
CGCCAGGCCCATAACCTGGAGGTCGCCGGTTCGAATCCGGCCCCCGCAACCAGTTTTAGTTAAAAGTAGAAAGTTTAAAGTTAAAAAGTAGTCTTACTTTCAACTTTTTACTTTATAAACTTTCTACTCATGAGCCGGGGTAGCTCAGTGGTAGAGCAAAGGACTGAAAATCCTTGTGTCGAGAGTCCGATTCTCTCCCCCGGCACAAATTTAGTATAAAGTAGAAAGTAAAAAGTACTTTTTACTTTCTACTTTATACTTTATACTAATTCGGGGTGTGGCCTAGTTGGCTAAGGCGCATCGTTTGGGACGATGAGATCCCGGGTTCGAGTCCCGGCACCCCGACATGCGGGTATTGTATAGTGGCTATTACCTCAGCCTTCCAAGCTGGTGACGCGGGTTCGATTCCCGCTACCCGCTCAAATTGACAAATTATTATTTTTAAGCTAATATTCAATAACTATTAACTAACAGCTAAAAGCTATAAATTAAATATGTTAACAATCAGATTATCCAGAATTGGTAAAAAGAAAAAACCAATGTATCGCTTAGTCATTTCCGAAAAAACCAAAGATCCATACGGACGGGCTTTGGAAATTTTGGGTACTTATAATCCATTTACCAAGGAAGTGGATGTAAAACAAGACCGGATCAAGCACTGGATCAGTAAAGGTGCCGGTATGTCAGCTACGGTTAATAACCTGCTTATCAATAATAAAATTATTGAGGGTAAAAAACAGAAATCATATTATCCCAAAAAGAAAAAGAAAGATGAATCCTCTTCCGCCAAGGCTTCCCCCTCCACCAAGGCTACGGAGGACAAGCCGGCTGAAGTAAAGAAAGAAGAAAAAGCTGAGGTAAAGGAAATAAAAAAAGAAGATCCTAAATCTGAAGATAAAACTGAAAAAAAGCCAAAATAACAATATTTTTGGTCATGCTTGACAAAATATTGATATTATGATATTATTAAATAGTTATAAATCTGTAAATAATTAATACGAACTCTTTCAAGTCGAACTAAATGGAAAAACCAAATAAGGACGATTTGAAAGAAATCCGAACAAAGCTATGGCAGAATCCAACATGGATCAACAGTTTCTGGAGTATGTGGTGAAAAACATTGTCGCCAATCCAGATGACGTGAAAACATCCCGCACAGTTGATGAGCGCGGTGTTCTCTTGACACTTGATATTAACCCGGCTGATATGGGTTATGTGATCGGCCGCCGCGGACAAACCGCTCAGGCGATCCGCACACTGCTCAAAATTGTTGGCGCTAAAAACAACGCCCGGGTGAATTTGAAAATCACCGAGCCTGAAGGATCAACAAGAGGTCCTCGCCCAGCAACCGCTGATGCCGAGATTGACACTTCAAGTGTTGACGATTTGAAAATCTAAACAAACATTAAACTTTCATAACAAAAAGCCACAATCAAATGTGGCTTTTTGTATCTACAAAAATGACGTTCCATATAATAACAATCTTCCCGGAAATATTTAACTCTTACTTTAACGAGAGTATTATTAAGCGCGCCCAGGAATCCGGAAAGATCAAAATTAAAATTCATAATCTTCGGGATTATACAAAAGACAAACATAAAACCGTGGACGACACGCCTTATGGCGGTGGCGCGGGTATGGTTATGAAGGTAGATGTGCTGTATAAAGCGCTGCGCGCTTTGAGACAGCAGACAGCAGACAGCAGACAGCAGAAAATTATATTATTGAGTGCAAAGGGAAAGACTTGGAATCAGCCAATGGCAAAGGAATACACAAAATATGATGATATTATTCTTATTTGCGGTAGATATGAGGGAGTGGATGAGAGGATCTTGAATTTTGTGGATGAGGAGATCTCAATCGGCGATTATGTTTTGACCGGCGGGGAAATACCGGCCATGGCGATAGTTGATTCTATTGCCAGATTAATTCCGGGAGTAGTCGGGAATGAGATGAGTCCGCTTGATGAATCCCACACTGAATCAGGCGTTCTGGAATATCCGCAATACACCAGACCGGAAATATTTATTGATGAAAAAGGAGAAAAATATAGTGTTCCGGATATTTTAAAAAGTGGAAACCACGCGGAGATTAAAAAATGGAGGGAAAAACAGAAAAGGAAGAGACTAAATTAAGCGAGAAAATAATTATCAACCGCGAATTTATATTGTTCAACAAAAAGCTCTTTAAAATACAATGCGCTGTTCTGTTCATAAAATAAAAGCATGGCTTTTTTGTATTCTTGTATCTCAATATTAACAAAAGAAAGCGGGCAATAGCCATAAGCAAACAGTATTGCGTTAGCTAAAAGCCTTGAAGTGCGTTTATTACCATCTTCAAACGGCTGGATATAAGCAACCAACATATTACAAAACAAAGCCTTCTCAAGAGGGTGTATTCCAGAATTAATTAATTTAATCATCTTTTCCATGGCTTCTCTAATTTGATATTTGTTATCAAGCGGTAAATACTGAGTGCCAGTGATCCTAACCGGTCTTTCACGCAAATTTTTCTTTATACCAAGACCGCTAACAATTAATTGGTGAAAATCTTCAATTTTGGATATATTGATTTTTCGAAAAATTGTTTTATTATTCAGGCTATAATCAATTGTTTCTTTGTGATTCAAAATCATAACCGCCTCTTCCCTGCTATGGCCGGGAGGCTCTTCTTTATATTTTAACAATTGCTCTGTTTCAAAAATAGTATAAGTGTTTCCTTCAATGCGCGACGATTTCCAGCTTAAATCAATTGTCAAACGCTCAACTTCTCTTTTATAAATTCCAGAGGATATTTTTGCCAATCTAGCTTGATATTTTTTATTTAATTTATCAAGCACAAATAATTCCTTTTCGTTAAAAATAGGTTCATAATTGTTAAATACTTCAAAATTAAAATTTTTAAATTTTGGAACTCGTTGATAATAATTAGTTTTAAAATATAATTTCGGACTTATATACTCAAGATATTTATTTTTTTTATTTACTAAATAGGCAACACCACGGCCTTCTCCTTTTTTTATAATTATTTCATGCTCTAAAAGTTTCTCAATATCCCTCAGAACCGTCCATCTGGAAACATTAATATCTATTTTTTTTATTTCAGAAAGAACCAAGGAAACACTGGCTTTTTCCTTTTTTCTGATAACTTCATATATTAAATTTTGTCTATCAGTTAATTTAAGCATAAAATTTATTAATTGTAGCAAATATCTAATTTAATTGTAGCATAATACAATAATTAATGCAACAATTATTAGTTTTATATTTAATATTAGCTATTATAATTGTAGCATTTATTTATCCTAATTGGTAACGGTAATATTTACAAAATCCAAATAATTTTTCGGGGTGATAATCTTAAATTCAGCATTATTATTATGTATCAAGTCATAATTTTGGCGATAATTTTTTTTAACATTAGGTTTAGAGCTAACTCTATACATGAATTATGGCACTGGATAAAAAATTAGGGTGGTATAATATTGACATCAAGGCAAATATCGTATAAATTAATAGTAAGAAATAAAAAAATAGTCAATTAATCAATCTATATGTCAAATAAAATTGCTAAAAAATTATTATCATACACTGTAAACTACGAAAAAATAAAAGAAGGCGGCTATCAAGTCACTGTTCCTTTGTTGCCCGGGCTCATTACTTATGGGAGAAATTTGGATGAAGCTAAAATAATGGCTAAAGATGCAATTAAATGTTACTTGGAATCCATGCAAAAAAATAAAGAAAAACTGCCAAATGAAATTTCTCTTTTACAGGAAAAGCTTACTATTTCATTATCAACATAGCTTTTATGCCAAAAATTTTACCAATAAAAGCTAAAAGATTGATAAAAATATTGATTTTTTAAAGAAAAAAGTGCTAATATACCAATAATTCAATAATTTTTTGCATTGTTCATTTTCTAAAAAAGGGAGGGGATAATAATGATACTTAATCTTCTTGGCGGGGGAGGAAGCGGAAAAACAACTTTGAAATTTTTTTTAAAAAAAGAAGAGGGTTTTTATACCTTTGCTCCTCTAACAACTCGAGAAAAACGGAGTGGTGAAATAGACGAAGTTCATTATAGATTTGTTACGCTTGAAGAGTTTAAGGAGGACAAGTCAATATTATTAACAAGAAACGTAGGAAAAAATCGTCTATATGGCAATAGAAAGAAAGATATTGTAAATCATAAGTCAACTACAATAACAACTTTAGATATAAATGGCATAAAAGAACTTGAAAGATTGGAAATTCCCGTGAAAGTTGTATTTTTAGATATTTCAGAAAACGAAAGAAAAAGAAGAATGCTAAGTAGGGGAGATTTTATTGAAAAGGTGGAGGAAAGATTGGGAATTGATCGCTTTGCGTTTCAGGAGTTTGATTTTCAATATCCAATTTTAAAAATACAGGAAGGTGATATTGAAGAAATTGTTAAAAAAATAAAAAAGTTTTTAAATGAATAATCAATTGGCTATCTTTAATCGGGTAGCCTTTATGATATAAAAAAATTTATGGGATGTAGAATTTCAATAAAACAAAAAACAGGAATTGACGTTGATACCACGAGAAAGGAAATTTTAAAAAATAAAGAAATGTTGCTAAATGTAGATAAAGCAAAATGGAAAGAAAAATCGTATAAGAATTATTTTAAAACCATTCTTTTGTTTATTACAAATAGATGCAATTTGAATTGCGCTCACTGTTTTGATAGGGCAAATGTTCATGGTCTGGAAGAAATGAGTTTTGAATACATAAAAACAATTATTGATAGTAACCCTCAAGTTAAAAAATACGACGTAATGGGCGGAGAGCCATTACTGCATGGCGAGTTAGATAAAATTTTAAAATATCTTTCGAAAAAAAATAAAAAAATAGGATTATACACAAACGGTCTTTTATTGGATAATTTTAAAGATGACTATAAGAATTTAAGATTAAATATGGCTTTCCACATAATAAAATCTGAAAATAAGTCTTTAAAACCGATAGCGGATATGCGTGAATTAATTAAAAAATTTCAATATATTTATCCCTTGAAGATTGTATTTTTAATGACAGAAGAAAACAAATATACTTTACCGGATTTTGCAGAATATGTTGAACATAATTTTAAAAATATATCAAAATTGACAATTGGCTTGGTAAGGAATGAAGAAGACTATTACAGTGATGAATATGAGGGCATTGTTTCTCTTGAGGAATATGCAAAAATAATTCAAAAATTTATGGATACTTATGAAGGCGGTTTTGATGTTGATATTTTTGCCGAGGGATTGCTTTATACTAAAAATTTGCCAAGGTCATCTAAAAATCAAATAAATAGATTTAAGTGCGTATTTGTGAATAATAAATATACTTGTTGTCTTTATGATATTGGACCAGACAAAAAGATGTTGTTTGATCCGCAAAAGCCGATAGCTTATTTTGATTACGGCTTGTGTCCGAGGACAGGTAAGGATAGATGTTTAACCGATAAAATAAAGTTACAAAAAAAAATAAATAAAAGTTAGTATCAATATTTATAACATGCTAATATAGTAATGTAATAATTAAATTGAGCAACAAAATTATGAATAAAAACAGATTTAGAGCTTTTGTTTCCGTTCATGTTCTTTTCATGAAGGACGATAAAATTCTTTTACTTCTTAGAAAAAACATAACTTCCGACGGATTCTACAGCGTTGTGGCAGGACACTTGGATGGCAAAGAAACTCTGACGCAAGCTATTATTCGCGAGGCAAAAGAAGAAGCCGGCGTTGATATAAATCCAAATGATTTTGAAATAAAAACTGTTTGCCATAGTTACAGCAAGCACAATGATAGAGAATTTATACAATTTTACGCAATATGCAAGAAATGGGAAGGCAAATTAGTCAATAATGAGCCTGATAAATGCGGTGGGCTAAAATTTTTCCCAATTAATAATTTACCTGAAAACATGGTGCCATACGTAAGAGATGGCATAAAAAAAACTTTAGCGGGAATTAATTTTTATGAATATGGCTGGAAAGACACAGAGTAAGCAAAATGTTTATATTGCATCATTGCCAAGATCCGGATCTACTTTGCTTGGTATGATTTTAAACCAAGGAGCGCGATGCGCGTATATCGGCGAATCCTTTTATTGGAAAAAATTAAATCCAAAGAACGAGATATGCTCCTGCGGAGTTTTAGGATGCAAGGTATTGTTAAAAGCGTATGAAAAAATTATAAATGATAAGTTTATTTTAAAAATTAACGATACAGTGCCGGTTTTAGATAGTATTTTACAGAGCGGTAGAAGCGATGTAAAAGGCATTGAAAAAAAATATAAAAATGATATTGAAAAAGTTTGTATTGGGTTTGAAAAAGAGGCTGATATTTTCCGTAAAATATTAAATAAAAAAAATATTATTAATAGTTCGTCAAATATAATAATCGGCAATGAGTTGGTAAAAAAATTTAATTGGAAGGCGATAGTATTAATGCGTGATCCGCGCGGAGTTATTTATTCATTGATAAATGCGGCAATTAGGCATAAGAAGAGAATACCAAAAGATGTTTGGATTAATTACGCAATAGATTTTGCCGCAAGGGCGAAAGAATTAAGAAAAAACAGCAATGTCTTAATTGTTAAATATGAAGAGTTATGTTTAAATCCGATTGCGGAAATAAAAAAAATTTGTAAGTTTTTAAAAATGAATTGTCATAAAAAAATGTTGAATTATAGAAAAAATAAAGGGCATATTTTAGTGGCAAATCATATGCGTTTTGGCAATGATGAGTTAATTTATGAAGACAAAAAGTGGGTTAGCGGTTTGTCTAAATTCAGGAAACAAAAAATTATTAATAGTCACAAAATTGTAGAAAGTTTTAATCACTTTGGATATAACTTTTAGGGGTTTATTTTTTTGTAAGCATAATATTAAGAATTGTAAGCATAATATTTTAAGGAGTATAAAAATAATGGAAAATAATGTTAATGAAAAATTACTAAAAGAACTTGGAGTAAAATATTAGTAATATAAAGCGTATGTTTCATTTGACTGCGCTTTTTTTATATTTACGAAATAATCTATAATCAAAAACTGTAAATATTAGCTAAAAATTTACGTCATTTATTGACGTTTTATTTTTTTATACTATACTTCAATTAGTCAATTGTAAAAAAACAAAAATCATATCATAAAGGAGGATATTATGGCTTTAAGACCAGAGGAATCAGGAAAATTAAACGATGGCGAAATTAAAGAAATTGATGAAGTTGAAAAAAAAATTGATGAAAAAATAAGAAGCAGTTCTTTAACAGACGGGAAGATCGAAAAATGTATTATGGGCGGCGGCTATCTTACCTCACTTCAAGAACTTGAACTAAAAAAACGATATCAAAATTCTGGCTGGATAGATATATCGTTTTATTCCAAAAGCAGAGATACTGTAATCGGTACAACTTGTGATGATTTATATTTCAGCATGAAAAAAGCTCCCGTTCATCAAAAAACATAAAAAGGAGGTGAGGAGTCATGAAATTTTTCGTTACTTTTAAAATAGAGTTTGGCGACATGTCGTCATTTACTAGGATAGCGGTCGCACTTAAGAGGCATGACCCTGTTCCTGTAGATTTTAAGTCTCTTGTAGATTCTAAGTCTCTTAGTCATAAGGACCATAAGGGTGCTAATGTTAAGTATGAGGTTGAGGCTGAGAATAATTTTGAGGCCGCTGTCACTGCGGGTGTTATACAGAAAGCTTGTGTAGAACCAGCCGGTAAGATTGGAGATGATATTTATTTTAAGATTAATGATCTTTGTATTGAAGAACAGGCGACTAAACAAGCCCAAAAAGGCTGATAAATGGAGGTTTTATATATAAATTTACAGAGCGTATGTCGGAAGATGTGCGCTTTTTTTTGTTTACAAAATATTTAAAAATTGTAAACATTAGCCAAAAATTTCGTCATTGTTTTAAGTATATACATTTTGCCCTTTTATTCCAAGGGCTTCATTTGGGCTTTGGCCGTTTAATCCGCAATGGCACAGATTATTATAATACATATTCCAAAGCCTAAGTTTGTATTTTAAATCTTCTAAACTCTTAAAGTAACATCTTTCATAGAAACCTTCTTGATCAGATCTATGGCTTCTTTCGACTGTTCCGTTTTGAGCAGGCTTACCTGGATCAATTAGGTAATGAACTATATTTAATTTTTCACATTCTATATCTAAAGCATGCAGTTTTGGATTAATCGAATCAGCTGATTTCAAATAGCCAGTATATCGGTTAGTAAAACAACTACCATTGTCAGTTTTTACGGCGCCTATTTCAAAAGGTGCTTTTTTAATTACCTCATTCAAAAAATTAATTGCTGACCCATTACCCATGTCATCATAAATACTCAAATACCTCCATCTGCTGGAGCAGTCTATCGCGGTAAACTGATAATATCTTTTTCTGCCTATTTTTTCAGGTACATATTTAATATCAATTTCAACTAGTTCTCCTGGCCTAAGTTGTGCTTTGATATACTTATATTTTATTTTCCTAATTCGATATTTTCTGGTTCGATTGTTTTTCTTTAATAGTTTTCCAATCGTTCGTTCATGAATAAATAATCCGTCTTTTTCCAGTGTCCATTTTAATTTAATCGCACTTAACCTGGTTTCTTGCCTTAAATCTAATATTTTATTCTTTATTCTGATTGGTGTCTCATTTGGATGACTTTTTGGTCTAGTTGATTTGTTCTCTAAACCATCAAATTCATGCTTTTTAAAGCTAAATAACCAATATTTTAGACTCCTTTCACTAAATGGGCATATTTTAGCCATTTGTTTGATGGTAATCTCTTTAGCTAAAATTGGCTTAATCCATCTAAATTTCTCCTCTTTTGTTGATTTGGGCATAATTTTTGACATATGCCCTTAGAATACCAAAAAAGTGCAAAATGTATGTGCACATTACCTCATGCCATTGACGGATTTTTTATTTTGTGCTATAGTAGTTTTTCAAACAAGTAATTTTTCCCCTTATTCTCCAGGCTCGTCGGGTAGCATAAGCATGGGGATGCGTAGGTAATGTATTGAACTCATAAAATATTTACCATTACTACCCGATAAGCGTGGAGAATAAAAAAAATGAAAAAATAAGGGAGGGATTCACCACGAATCCGCTCTTTGACAATTTAAACGATACTGAATGAAAGGAAGGTGTAAAATGGCTGAAGAAAATAAAGAAAAAGGAGGCAGAGGGTCTAAGTTAAGGCTTATCAACAGCCTACCCAGACTTGTTGATGACTGCGTAGAAGTTGTATTTGAGGCTATGTATATTGACAAAAATGAAAATGTCATAGAAGGAGCACTTGTAGATTTTTATGACGATTGGCCAAAAGAATACTACGTTCAGAAAAAAACAAATTCTGAGGGTAAGGCTACATTTAAGTATCGCAAACAAGGGCTTGATGTACTAGGGAAAAAAAAGTCTATTCGCGCCCAGGTTCATGGTACGGCCGTTGAAGCAATTAATACAGTTGATCTGCTTCCTGATTATGGCGAAGGTTGGTATAAGTTATTACAGTGTTCAAAACGCAATTATGCTAAGAAAAAATTATCCATAGTAAAATACGTGGGCAGAACTCTTTTAATTTTTCTGCCGGCACTTGTCGTTGTAAATGGATGGTTTCTTGGATCAAATTTACCAATAATTAAATTTTTTGATCTGTCGCCAAAAACTGTACCAGTTTTATTTGGGCTTACTATTGGCTCCTGGATTTTTAGAAAATTTTGGAAAGACGATAAACTAAGCACAAAAAAAGGTATCTATTATTGGCTGGGGTGTATAGGCGCAGGGTTCTTAATTGCCACGCTGGCTAACGATATTATTTCGTTTGCCATACTGTTTGTTTTATGGAGTCTGGCCGCTTACATATTGGAAGAACTAACTTATATTATTGAATACGAGAAAGAGGGTAACAAAGCCACAGTCAAGTGGAGTCGATGGGTTAATTTTTATCCCTGGTACCCAATGTATTTAGCTTTATTGCTAAGCGGTTTGCATGTGTTGGGCTTGGTATCTGATCTTATTTTATTTTTTATTGGCCACTATCCAGGAACAATTGACCTTGGATACATTATTAACTTAAATAATACAGCTGAATTGAGTTTTCTTCCCAGCAACTTAAAATTTATCAGTTACCGTCTAATTAATATTGCGGGTTGGATGATTGGCTTTTTTCTGCTTTTGCTTTATGCTTCCCCTGGAGAATTTATGGGTCTTTTAAAGGGTGGAAAAGAAGATGTTACGGCTGGAGCTGGAAAAATAATTACAAAAGTTTTCTTTTTTAAGGAACTTTTTGATCAACTGCATTTTTTTAGGACTAGAGCCAAAAAATAACGGAGGGCATCATGAAATTAAAAATAAAAAACATGCGAACATTTATAACGTCGCATATCAAGAACATAGGGAACAGCATAGATCCGTCTGACTGGAGACATCATGTTTTTATTGCCGTCTTTATAATCGTCATCATCTTTACTGTTTGGTTTTACGCTGATATTTTCGTTAAGAACGAAAAAAGGCCAAATGATGAAATTTGGTTTCATTTAAACGGCCGTTATACCTCGGCTAAGTTTGAGGATAATATTGACTATGTACCACTTAAGCCTAATACAATATATGAAGTATGGGTTAACTGGGGCGAGATTCTTACTGAACCCCCGATTGTTGGGGGATATAATATCCTGCAGCCAGAAGAACTTATTTTTATATCAATTCCAGGGTTAGAGGGCGATTACAAGCTGGCTAAAAATAGTCATACTGAGATAATTGCGCCAAAACCGGGAGAAATGAAATTTAAAATAGTTCTCTCGGAGATGTTTGGCACTTATTTTGCGAGCGGCGAACAAAAGCGAAACAAATTCATTCGTGGGCCTGTAAAAATAGCTTTTCAGGAATTGTCGCAATCAACTGGTAAGGCTGTGCCGCCAATAGAAATTAATGAGACAAAGGTGGCAATAAAAATGCCAAAGGAATTGATAATTAAAAATCAATTTCCTGATTTCAATCTGTCCGAAGAACTAAAAAAATCAGAGGCCAAATATCTGACAAAGGAAGAAATTATAGAGGAACTTAAACCTACTCTTGAAGCATTAAAAGAAGACTACAATGCGGCGAGAAAAAAGATAAAGGAGGAGTTGCCATGATTACACCTCTTGAAACTATAACCGCCTACCTGCTGTGGGCGGCCATCCTAATTGCCATTGGCATGAGGATAAAGGATAAGAACTGGAAAGAGCTTTTTAAAATTGCCGCGTTTCTCGGCTTCGGTTTTTTCTTATTCGTTGCCTGGAAACTAGAAGCCGCAACAGCGGTTCACAATTTATCGGGATTTATATTTGATGTCCTCGGTAAAACCAAGTTTGCCAATTGGGCGGCAGTAACTGCAACTTCTGTACTGGTACTACTAATTGCGGGAGCGTTTTGGTGGTTTCTAACCACTTTCGCTTTCAAAAACACAAGTGGAATAAAAAAATGGCTGTTGTGGATTCTTACATTACTAGGCGCTTTTACGGCTTTAATCCTTTTTGTATTACCGGATTTTGGCGGTGAGGCCAATGTCAACTATCTTTATGTGTACGGGCTAATCCTGATATTTCATTTAGCAATAATGCTAATTCTGTATTGGGAAGCTGAACTACAGAATTCTTTGGCAATTCCGATAGCCTTTGCCATTATGTTGGTTCTGGCCAATTTTATGCATCGGCTGTATTTCGGCTGTAGCGTGGTTGATCAGTATAAGACCTCAGTTGAGTTTTGGATCTCGTTCATGATCATGTTGACTGTAATTGGTGTTATAACTTACGTCTTTTACAAAAGAATTGCATGGTTTAAGCGCTGGTCTAGGTATATTATCCAAATCGTAATGGTAGCATTTTTTGTTTCTGCCGCTATGTTTATGGCAATACAATTCAGGGGCGGCTATCATGCGGAGCAGGTAAAAATTAAGGTGGCGAAAAACGCGGTTGAATTTGCTTTGCTTTCTTCGGAAATAAAAGATGTCCAGGAAGCGTCTCACAATGGTCTTACTTTTGATAAGGCACAGGAAGTTGCGCTTAAACCAGAAGGTAAAACGACCGCTGAACTCAAGAAAACTTATGAAGCACTGGTTGCAAAGGATGAAGAAGCCAGTAAAAAAATGCAGGGTTATACTGGTTCTGAAACAGTGCTGGATAAGTCCTGGAAAAAGAAACTCGGCATTTTCTGGCCTGGCAACTGGAAAATTGGCGATACCCAAGCCGATGCGGCTAAGGATTTCATTATAGTCACAGAAAAATCATTTATTATTGATTGTCCTGATGGAAAGCCAAGCAAATTTTACCGCACTAGCACTAACAATCTTAATTTTTTCTTTAATAAAGGAAAGGATCATTTTTATCTACAACTCAGAAGCGGTAAAAAAATAAGCCTTGAAGAATTAAAAAGAAAGAGAGCCTATATCGGGACTGAAGATTTTAGAATCGTTCCTACGAAAAATAAGCCTCTGGACGTTGGTGTCGAAATATTATGAAATATTATTATAAAGACACTACCCATTACGGGGGGCAAATCTTAATGAATTGCCCCTCTATTTTTTTTGTTTATTCCTACTTTAACCATTATGTGCTAATATTTAATAAAATACTTGACAATAGCAAATAAAAATGCTAGTATATTTATAGCATTTAAACGACCTTTTTAAACTAAATATCAATTAAACTAAAAAAATCAAAATATTTAAACAGAGGAGGAAACACCATGAAATATACCACGCATAAATTGGCAATCATCTTAGTAATCATGACTTTTTCTGCCCCATCTGCACATGCCCTGTTTTCTGACCGGGTTGATATGGCCAACAAGGCCCTAACCAATGGCAACAAACAAATTGCCAAACAACATTTAGCTAAGGTCAGAAATGATAGTAAAGCATCTGACAAAGAGAATTACCGGGCAGGATTGGTTTACTACGAGAGCCTGCACAACTACGATGACGCGCATATATGTTTTAGAAAAATTAAAGATTACGTATATCGCAAACAAGTAGTTGCGCATTACCAAGCGCCGGCTGATCGGGCAATGAAAAACCGCGATTTTCACCAGGCCCTGCACTACTACAAAAAGCTGGCCGAGATTGACAAATTTCAGGGTTTGGAAACTGTTAATATTTTTTTTGAGAAAGGGCGCGACCTTTGGCTGGTTAGCAGGGCTGCTCCGCGAAATGTCTGGCGAGTTGCCTATGAACTTGAGAAATTTATTCTCGAAAAAGATACTACCGTTACAGGTGATAAAATCGCTGGATATTACTATAAAGAATTTATGAATACGGATAAACCGTGCTACGACTGCTATGAGCTTTCCCTTGAATTTTCCTCTAAATATCTCGAGAAAATAAAAAAGGCGCTTTCTTTCCTTTATAATTCTGAAATTCCCGAAACTCATAAAACTGATTTACGGAATCGCATAGCCAAACTGGCAGAAAGCAAAGAAGAACTAGACGAGCTTGCCCCACCTGATTACATAGTAGTCACAGAAAAATCATTTATTATTGATTGTCCTGATGGAAAGCCAAGCAAATTTTACCGCACTAGCACTAACAATCTTAATTTTTTCTTTAATAAAGGAAAGGATCATTTTTATCTACAACTCAGAAGCGGTAAAAAAATAAGCCTTGAAGAATTAAAAAGAAAGAGAGCCTATATCGGGACTGAAGATTTTAGAATCGTTCCTACGAAAAATAAGCCTCTGGACGTTGGTGTCGAAATATTATGAAATATTATGATAAAGACACTACCCATTACGGGGGGCAAATCTTAATGAATTGCCCCTCTATTTTTTTTTGTTTAAAAATATGCTATTATTTTTATATATGAATAAACATAAATTTATATTAGTATTTATTTTTGTTGCTATATTAAGTATAGGATTTTTTTTCTGTTTAGAAAATGTTTATGCAAAATGCGTTGGAAGCGCAACACCACCTTGTCCAGGGCGCTCAGAGGCAGATTGCACGGGTTCTTGTAGTTGGTATAGTGATAGTGTAGGTACAACTGAAAATGTTCTTCTTGACAATCCCCTTACTGGCAAACCTGGCGCGTCGGATGTTAATGCCCTTATCGGTAACGCAATAAACGTGATACTGGGGTTGGTCGGGTCCATTGCTTTAATAATGTTCATCTACGGCGGTTTTGTCTGGATGACCGCGGCTGGCAATAAAGAAGCAGTCACCAAAGGCAAAGATGTAATAATCTGGAGCGTAATGGGCCTGGCCGTCATTTTCCTGGCTTACGCGGTGGTTAACTTTATTCTGGCAGATGTAATTGGAGGGATGGGCGGGGGCGCGTAGCACGCAACACGTAACATATAGCATATTAAAAAGGAGAATGTTAAAACATTCTCCTTTTTAATTAAGTACTGTTCAAAATGCATTAAATAAGTTAAACTGTATTATAGCTAATGTAAGCATTTAAAGAATTATTAAGCAAAGAATAAAGTATGTTTAAGCAACCCGAAGAGAAAATAAATAATTTTTATCTTGAACAAATCAGTAATAATGAAGTTGAAAAATTTGGTGATTTGAAGCAACTTATAATTGACGATAAACTTCCCAAGATTGATGGCAAAATTAATGTTCTTGAGCTTGGGGTTGGCGGCGGAGAAACTATGAAAAAATTAAAAGATCAATTGCACAGCAGAGACGATATTAATGTTATCGGCTTTGATGGCGCGTTTATGTTTTCTGATAATTTTAAAAGAGCCACTGATTCAGAGGCTGTTGCGGCTGACGCAGGATTAATTCCTATTAATGATAATTCATTAAGCGCGGTTAATGCTTCGGCCATCTTGCATGAAATTTCGTCATATGGCGCAAGTACTGAAGATGGCGGTAAAGTGTTTGGTCCAGAAGCTATTAAAAAGTCGTTAAACGAAATTAAAAGATGTCTTGCTGAAAGTGGCGTGTTGACTTATCGGGATGTAGCTTGCCCTAAAGATAGACTTAAGACAAAAACAGTTAGTTATAGTAGAAAATCATGGAAAATGTTTCTTAATATGTATCTTCCAGTCTTACAGGACGCCAGCAAAGAAGTTTCACCAGAAATTTTTAATGGATATAAACTAGAAGAGGATGTTGACAATACCCGCATTCGGGCAACTGCGCAAGCGCAACGTGAAATTCAAAGGCATTATATTACTTTTCGAGATTATTTTAGAAAAAAGATTTTTCCAGAAATGGGAATAAGGGTCATTAAAGAAGACTGGACTGAAAAAAGTAAAGGCAACAAACAACATTCTATTGAGCTATCTGGTGTCGCTTTAAGATATTATATAAATAAAATGAATCCGACAGAACAAACATTGGGCATTAAAAATATGTCATTAACCATGTCGTCAGACGAGTATGATGATTTTACAGACGAAATTATGGAACTGGGTTTTAATGAAGATGTTTCTGATTTTCATGAAGAATGGTTTAGGCGTGAGGGGCGTGAAATTTATACATATTTGGAACCAGAAGAAATAAAGCAAATGGTTGCTGAGCCTGATACAGATGGAAGCGTCTTGATTGCGGAAAAAGAAAAAATGGCACCAAGATATTATTATCAAAGATATCTAGATAGAGTAATTAAAAATCCAGAATTTGAGGGTAAACAAATTATTAATTTTATTAAAAAAACTTATGACAAACAAACTTGAAATTGAAAAAAAATACTACATAAAAAATTCCACTATTGACGACTTAACTAAAATTATTGAAAAAAGCGGTGCAGAATATATCGGGGATAGCAAACAACGTGATATTTATTTTAATGTCCCTGGGAGAGATTCACTTACCTCCAAAGAATGTTTAAGAATAAGAGAATCTGAAACAAAAAAAGAAATTACTTATAAACCGCCAACAAAGGAATCTGATATGAATAACGGTTTTTTTGCTAAGAAAGAGATAAATTTGTTAATTCAGGATGTAGAAGTGGCAAAAATTTTACTTTTAGATATCGGTTGTACTGTTTTAGCGGAAGTGAAAAAAGAAAGAAAACGCTTTAGACTTGACAAATTCAAAATTTTCATTGATAATATACAGAATGTGGGTTTGTTCATTGAAATTGAAATAATGGATATTTTTGATAATATCCAAAAAGGTATAAGTGAAATAGACGAGTTAATGGATGGGCTAAATATGAATAATTATATTACTGAAAATAAACCATATCGCGATTTAGTGATAGAAAAAGAAAAAGGAGAGGAATAATTATGGCAGAAACTGTGAAAGTAACACAAGAGGGCTATAGAAAACTTATTTTGCGAAAACAGGAACTTTTTGGCAAACTTAAAGAAACGCAAGGGAAAAAAGGAGAAGCCGCTGAAAGCGGAGGAGACGGTTGGCATGATAATTTTTCTTTTGAACAATTATGTCATCAAGAAATGATGGACAACAAAAGGATTGCTGACATATCGCTTCAAATCAATCGTGCCGAATTAGTTGAAGATCCAATTAATGTTACATTTTTGCAAATTGGTCATATCGCAGTTTTAGAGTTTGATGATGGTGAGGAGCGAAAATATGAAATTGCTGGTTACGGCGAATCTGACTTGAACGCAACTCCGCCAAAAGTTGAGTATCTGGCACCCATTGTTAGACAATTTGTCGGAGCAGAGATTGAAACTTCCGCCAAAGTTGAAATTGGCGGGAATATACGACAAATTACGCTTGTTGAAATTTTACGAAAGGAGGCCTAAATTGTTTATCACAATTGAAGGAATAGACGGCAGCGGGAAATCAACAATATCCAAACTATTTGCAAGACAAGCTGACTCTGCTTTATACAAAACACCGCCCAAAAATATCATCTCAAAAAGAGACGAAATTGATGCCAAAGCCACCCCGATAGACCACTATCGCTTTTATCTGGATGGCATATATACTGCTTCAAAAGAAATTTGGCAATTTTTAGCTTCGGGCAAAAATGTTGTTTGCGATAGATATTGGCTTACTACATATGTCTACCATATAGTGATGGGTGTTTCAGTTAATATTAATGATTTTTTAAGTATAACTCAACCAGATTTGACTGTTCTTTTGCTTGTTAGCAATAATATTCAGGCTAAGCGTTTTCTTGAAAGAGGAATGTCAATTGGCGACAGAAGAATGATTAATCGCCAACTTGAATTGGCTCGTGAATATAAACGGGCATTAACAAATTTCAAAATTCCTCAACTGACAATTAACACTGATTATGATTGTCCCGCCGAGGTGGTAGAAAAAATACAGGCGCATATTGATGCCTATATGCAAACACCTTAAATGTTTTTATTTTTGAGCAGATTTATTTGAGAAAAATAGGTCTGCTCTTTTTTATTATTATTTGCAGTAGTATTTATTGCGCCTATTTCCGTGGATGCATACGAGGATGATACAGATATAGTAGAATTTTAAAACCCCCTCGAAGGCGTCGCTGATATCCCAAACCAACTAATCGACCAAATAATAAACGGCAGTTTAGGCGTAGTTGGGTCTGCCTACGCGCAAGGCTTCGGCGGATAAATCTTTGGCGCTGGTTATGCCTGCCCCGCGTAGCTGAAAGCGTAGAGGGGTTCATCTACGGCGGCAATGCCATGGATGACCGCGGCCGGCAATAAAGAAGCAGTCACTAAAGGCAAAGATATAATAATCTGGAGCGTAATGGGCCTGGCCGTCATATTCCTAGCCTACGCGGTGGTTAACTTTATTTTGGGAGATGTGATTGGAGGCATGGGCGGGGGCACGTAGCACATAGCACATAGCACATAACATAATTAAATTTTTCCTTTTCCGCACAATATTTTTATTGTGTTTTATTATTTTTTATTCTTGACAATATATCTTTAAAGATATATAATGAATATGCTGAAAGTTGTTTATTATTACAATCATACAATTAAAAAAGCACCTGCGAAAGAATCAATAAATGAAATAAAAAACGAAATTTATAAAACTAAAATTTATTCTTTTATTGATTATGTTGCCGAAAATAACGGGAAAACCGATGGTATTGTAGCAAAAACTATTCGCGGGCATAAATTTTTTGAGATTAGAATAAAAATTTCAAAAAATTTATACAGAATTATGTATTTTGCATGGCAAGGAAAATATATAATATTGCTTTCTATGTTTCTAAAAAAAGAGGGGAAAATTACACCACAAAAACAAATTGATATTGCGGAAACAAATTATTCAAATTTTATTAAATATAACAAATTTATAATATAATTATGCCTAAAATTGATAAAAAAACAGCGAAAAAAATCGCCCACTCATATTACGATGACCGGGATAAATTACTGAAAGACAAAAAGCTTAGAAAAATCTATAATAAAGAATTATTAAAACTGCATATCGCTGGCGAGATTGTGAAATTGCGAAAAGAAAAAAAGATATCGCAAAAACAACTGGCAGAAAAAATAAACACCACCCAAGCGGTTATTTCCCGGATAGAAAACGGACAGGTTTTCCCCAGCACCAATTTAATACAGAGGATATGCAACGCCTTTGACGTGCAGGTAAAATTTAAGTTTTGTTAAAATTTCACACTAATAGAGAATATCATAAAAGACGGGGCTTCCCGTCTTTTTGTTCTACGTTGCCAATAAAATATTTATTTGGATTGCGCCAGCAGCGCCGCTCCGATTACTCCGGCATTAGCGCCGAGCTTGCTTTTCACTATTTTTACTTTCTTCCGGGCTTCACTTGATTCAATGTGAATTTTCATCGTTTTTTTGGCCTGAGAAAGGAAAAGGTTGCTTGATTCAACCACGCTGCCGCCCAGAATGAAAATTTCCGGATTAATCAGATTAACGATATTGGCAAAAGTCGTTCCCAATATTCGGCCCAGTTCTTCGTATGTCCGCTCAGCCAGGATGTCGCCGCGGTAAGCTTCCTCGGCCATTTGAGCCGGGTTATTTTGCATAATTTTATGGTAAGCTTCTTCAAGGCCGATACTATTTTCCAGATCAATAATAAAACTGCCCGGTTCGCCACCGCCGCCATGGGCACCCTTGTATATTTCATTATTAACCCACCAGCCGCCGCCGATCCCGGTACCGATTATTATGCCATAAATACTTTGCCTGCCCTTGCCAACACCGATCTTGGCTTCCGCGCGAACAAAGCAATTAGTGTCATTATCAATTACAATTGGTAAATCAACAATTGATTTTAATTTTTCCAATAGATCAACATTATTAATAATCGGAATGTTTGGTGACACAAGCATAATATTACGATCAAAATTCAATGTTCCGGCAATGCCCAGGCCGATTCCTTTAACACGCGCCTTGATCTCTTTAGCTTTTTCCAGCATTGGATCCAAAAGAGCCTTGACCATTACCAAAAAATGATCCAAATTATCCCTGGGCGTAGCCAAACTGTCATTAGCGATCACTTTTTCACCATCAAAAAGCACGGCCTTCATTTTGGTGCCGCCAATGTCCAGTCCAATGGTATATATTTTGTTATTTTTAGGCATACTATAATTACTAACTCACCTTACGCACTAAATATTTTTACCTTAGAAAAAGTTATAATTTATGTAATTTAAACAAAAATGCTAAGATAAAACTTGTT
>JAGLPO010000008.1 GCA_023137275.1 Candidatus Parcubacteria bacterium
GTTTTCTTCGTGTTTAAAATTATCCTTTAGACTGTTCCTTGGCCTTTTTTCCGCCATGACTGACAAACTTTCGCGTATGGGCAAATTCGCCCAGTTTATGCCCGACCATATTCTCCACTATATACACCGGCATGTGCTTTTTCCCATTATGAACCCCAATAGTAAAGCCTACCATCTGCGGAGTAATTGTGCAAGACCGATCCCAGGTATTAATAACTGTTTTATCGCCCGGTTTTAAATCCTGGATCTTTTTTATCAATCTTTCGTTTATATATGGCCCTTTTTTTAAACTTCTTGACATATGTGTTGGTGATTGGTTAATTAACTATCTTCTTTTCTTCCCCCGTCTTTTTATAATTAACTTATTACTAAATTTTTTCTTATCACGAGTCCTTACTCCCAGGGCCGGCTTGCCCCACTTGGTCTTTGGATGTTTAAGGCCGATCGGCTGATTGCCTTCGCCTCCGCCGTGCGGATGATCAACCGGATTCATGGCGCTTCCACGAACAGTCGGCCGAAATCCCAAACGGCGTTTGCGCCCGGCGCTGCCAAGCTTAATATGCCTTTTATCCGGATTACTGGCTTGCCCAACTGTAACAAAACATTCTTTCTTAACTAATCTGATCTCGCCGGATGGCATTTTGATCTGAGCATACTTTCCTTCAACCCCCATTACGTAAACAGAGTTACCAGCGCCTCTGGCTATGCGCCCGCCGCGGCCAGGCTCCAATTCCACGTTATATACGGCAATCCCGGCCGGAATAAACTTAATAGGCATTGCGTTGCCGCGCCTGATCTCCTGCTTTTCTTTTGAGCTAACGACTTCCTCGCCAACGCCCATTCCAACCGGCGCGATAATATAGCGTTTCTCACCGTCTTTATAATTAAGCAGAGCAATCCTGGCGCCCCGATTCGGATCATACTCAATTGAAGAAACTTTGGCCGGTACATCATATTTATCCCGTTTATAATCTATAACACGAATACTGCGCTTAGCGCCTCCGCCCCGGTGCCGTACTGTTATACGCCCCTGGTTATTCCGGCCGCTAATTCTCTTCTTTGGCCTGGTTAAACTTTTTTCCGGTTTCTTTTTGGTAATATCCTTAAAGTCGTCAAAGCTGGCTCCTCTCAAACCCGGCGTTATTGGTTTTTTTCTTTTAATCCCCATATATCAATTACTAAACACCTTCATAAATATTTATACTTTTGCCCTTGGGCAAAGCCACGATCGCTTTTTTCCAATCTTTACGCTTGCCAAAAGTGCGGCCATAACGGACCTTTTTACCGCTTACTTTGATTATATTAACCGCTATCGGCCTGATCCCGTAAACCTCTTCAACCGCGTTGGTAATTTCTATTTTATTGGCGTCAGTGGCTACTGAAAAAACATATTTACTTTCCGTATTCAGGATAGCCGCTTTTTCCGTGATCAAAGGCTTGACAAGTATCCGATAAGCCCGGCCAACGCCTTTTTTCTTTTTAACTTCTTTTCCAGCTTTTTCTTTACCGGTTTTGCCTGGCTTGTCTTTTCCCTGATAAAGGTCTTTCATGCTTGAATTCTTAACACTGGCCGGTTTTGTTTTTTCTCCTACCTTCTTGTCCGCCGAAGCTTTAGCGAAGGAGGAAACCGCGTCCGCTTTCTTTTCAGCCAAATCTTTTTCTTCTTTATTCTTTTTTCTGCCAAACAATCCCATATATTATTTACTCACCTTACGCACTAAATAT
>JAGLPO010000080.1 GCA_023137275.1 Candidatus Parcubacteria bacterium
TGGGCGGACGACATTTTTGTTTTTGCTTAATTTTGTTTTTATGGGCTGTTTTAACTCTTTTTGATATTTTAACATCTAACAATCCGTGTTTATCCAAATACCGATTAATCGTGCTGGCTCCGACCTGTATGTCATAATCCCGATCCAATATTGTTTCTAGCTTGTCTTTGCCCCAATGATATTCTTTTCTTACTTCCAGTATTTTATTCTCTGTTTCTAAATCAATCCTTTTTCTGTTGTCAGTATTTTTCGGCGCTTTTGATTCAGGCTCCAGTGACCGCGGATCCTTGTCTGATTTTAACCACTTAGAATTTATCTGAGACAGCCAGGTTCTTGATAATCCTATCCGTCTGGCCGCTTTGCTGATATTTTTATTGCATTCAAAATGAATAATATATATCCATTTTAATCTTTTTTTAGCTTCATCCGATAATGGATGTTTTAATGGATTTAATTTGTTTTCCGCTCTGTTTTGCATAGTATCAATAGATT
The DNA here is from genome assembly GCA_023137275.1 of Candidatus Parcubacteria bacterium. Taxonomy (GTDB): domain Bacteria; phylum Patescibacteriota; class Patescibacteriia; order Patescibacteriales; family UBA12075; genus JAGLNE01. The sequence goes on from JAGLPO010000080.1 coordinate 493, forward strand.
TATTTATTAATTGCTTAAATCTATCGATATTAGCATGATTTGTGGGTTTTTTCATCCCAATATCTATTTCCCACATTTTTCTATATCCTTTTTTCATATTTTACACTCTGTAGTGTTAAGTATGACATGGGCGAGTGCATTATGTTCGTGGACTTGCACATGCTAATTTTATATTTTTTAAAATTTTAGCTAATTTTAGTATACATTATTCAAATCCAAATCACCTCCATAAAAAACACCGCCGACTTAACTAGAGTTAGCTGTATTTTTTAAAAAAATATTGCTCGCGTACAGGGACAGCTTCCGAACTTTTTTATGTGAGGTTAGTGTTAAAAATACTTCCCCCGATAGACATATTCAAAACTATTAACCGGGCAAATATTGAAAAAACTTATGTTGTCAACACTGTTTAGTTCAAAATATTTTGTGGAATCCCTTTAATCCATGCCTCGACGTTATCAATCATAACATCGTTACCCAACTTACTGCTCATCTCAGAACTATAAGCGATATGCGGAGTCACGAAAACACGAGGATGTTTAAGTAGCTTTTGATAATATGGATCATCAGTATCACCGACTAATATACTTCCGCAATCTAAAAATGCTCTATCTAAATTTCCTTCATTCAAAGCCTTAAGTAGCGCATCCTCATCAAGAATATCTGATCTAGTCACGCTAATAAATGAACCTCCTTTATTCATTGCGCTAAAAAATTTTTGATCTAGAAGTTTATGCGTTGATGGATTATCGCTCAAAGTATCTACAACGATATTTGCGTCTTTAACGGAATCATAGAGATTATCTCCTCGTTTAAAAAAGGACACATTCATATCAAATGCTTGCGCTAGTTTTCCAACACGCTTCCCGACGTTGCCGTTTCCTAATATCGTAATATTGCGATCAGCAAGACCTTTCTGTGTTGGTGGCACACTACCATCTATTCTTAAAGTTTTTTCACAATTTAAAACTTCGTCAAAGCGACGCATTGCAAGAATGATCATCCACATAATCCACTCAGAAACGGCATGCTGGTTAATACCGGGCGCATTGGATATTTTTACATTATTTTCAGCAAGGACATCAAGGTCAACAAAGGCAACACTTACAAACCCTACCGTTATGTACACTTCTCTTAATTCAGCATACGCATCTTTAAGCCCGGCTGTGCCTGAACAAATAATATCAGCTCCTTTTACTCTATCAAGATATTCTTCCGCGCCCTCTGGCAAGGCATCGTAATACGTGACATCGCCAAGACTATCCAATCGCTGTTTTTGATCGGGAGTAAAATTTTGATTATTTGTAACGACGATTTTTTTCATATTTCAATTTTACCACAAAAAGTTCTGAAATTCCAGTTGAGTATAAAAAATAACCATCTATTCATAGCGTTACTTGAAATGCTCCACGTACCCTTACAGATTAGAACTTGTTTTTTGGGATAAAAAGTTTTATGAATAGTAATTTATTAGTTTACATAGAATTCTGATTTACAATATGGACATTGGAAATCATCGTATCTTTGACTAAACATAACGCTTGCCGTAAGAGCACTATAATCATTGCTTCTTTTTCTCTTTCCCCGCATATAACCACTTACATATTTCGAGATGTCATTGTCGCAAACAGGACAATATTTTGTACCTTCCGAAATAATGCTTGAAGCCATGCCACAATAATGTATATGAGGATTTTCGGGTAGCATTGACGCCCAAGCAGCCCTACTTGCTCTTTCAGGAGTATTTTCAATATTATGTGCCCAAATTCTTAATACACCTTCTTCTTTAAATTTTTCAACTTCCTCCTCGGAATACGTAGCTTCAAATTCATTTTTTAACATTTCCAGTGGATTATTATATCCTATTATTTTACCAGATAATTTTTCTACTTCTAAAATAATATCTTCTGATAATTTATTTTCTTTTATATTTTTAAAGTAATCGGAATCATCAGAACATATAATACAACTATATTTTTTTGAATTTTTAAGTTTCGTCAAATATTGCTTTAATGTTTCAAATGCAATGCAGTCACAGTCTTTTGTGTATGCCTTTTCCATTTTTGAATACGGTGCTTTTTTTAACAGTGATCGATTTATTCCCCTTAAAACCAACTGATCAGTTAATGGTACTATATTTGTATTTTTGTGAGTGATTACTTTTTGAATAATATCTATAGTTGATTTGTTGCTTTTTTCAAATTCTTTAATAAAATATTTTTTACTTTTACTAATTAATTTGCTTACAGTTTTCGATTTATTATTTTCTAATTCTTTTTTAAAACTTATTGAGGAAAAGCTATCGGGAATGGCTTTTTTAATTTTATCAAATCTGTTTTTTAAATTTACCAAAACTTCACTTTTAATTATTTCTGGTAACACTAAAATCATTTTATCGCTGTCAAGATTTTCAATAATTTTATCCAATACGTCAAGATTTAAATCCTCAAATTCTTCATAAGCACAATTTATATAAATATTTGTATCAATAAATACTATTTTAGGGTTTGCTTTTTGGGTCATATTTTTTATTTTCTTTGATTATTTAGTGGCGGCGATTCAATATGATTTTTACAGTATTTTTGCAAAAGCCTAGTCTCAATTTTTTTATAATTACTACAAGTAACATAAGAAATATATACTTTTGTATCTGTTTCGTCCAAAATGACTTTTAAAGCATTTCTTGCTGTGTGCCTGCCCCAATTACCAACAAAATCAGAGGGTAAAAAATATTTGAGCAAATATTTCATGCGCCGGCGCAAATTTCCAGATTGACCAATATATAATATATCAGATTTTCCCCACAACCTTTCCAGCTCTTTATCCGTTGACACTATATAAATACCGCCAATTTGCGGTAATGATAAAACCAATTCTCTATTTTTTTCCAGTTTATCTGAAGAAACAATTAATTTTTTACTGAGTTTAAATTTTTTTAATATTGTATAAGGCATCACTTTTTATAAATATTTTTTTAATTCATCAAACTAATAGCTATTTTTTATTTGTTTATTTGTTTATCCCCCTTGCTCTTAGACACGAATTATATATAGGACCAAGAGATTCCTCAAGGATTACTTCTTCACCTAGACCCGATGCTATATTATAAACATTTGTTCCGTAAAATTTTTTTATTTGCTTTTCTGCTTCTTCTCTAGCATAAACATAGCACTCTCTTCTGATTTGCTCTGGCCTCCATCCAAACCAATACAAACCTCCTGAAATTAATAAAATAAGTATTATTAACAATAATGATATAAAAAATTTCATAATTTAATATTAATTTTCTCACCAGAACTTTTTTTAAATTCAAGTTTATTATCTTCTTGATAAAAAGACAAGCTGACTATTATATTTATCATCTTCAAATAAATTTATTATTTCCTTTCTGGTTTTATCTTAAATAATTATTATTTTTGTAATCGCTTATTAGCTACTTTGACATATTTTTTATCTTTCTCAATGCCTATCCAATTTCTACCGAGAGCATTTGCCACAACCGCTGTTGTCCCACTTCCCATAAAAGGATCTAACACTAAATCTCTTTTTTTAGTGGAAGTTAAAAATATTTGTTGAATAAGCTTAAGCGGTTTTTGTGTTGGGTGAGATTTTATGCCATTTTTATCCCTTAATCTTTCACGCCCCCTACATAATCCAAAAGTCCAGTCCGTGTCTTTCATTTGTTTCCCGCCGTTCATTATTTTCATTATTTCAGCTTCTTCCTATCTTTCTTTTAGACAAATAATTTTTACCAGTTGAAACTTTTTTTCCACTTTTTAATTCAAGTTTTTTTCTAGCTCCTCCAGCAATCTCACCACCTTCTTTTGCGACAACTTTATTCTCACTTAAACCTTTCGCATCTTTGTTTTGTGCAATTTCTGTGGTAGAAGCCTCGCCAAGCATTGTGAAAATTAACTCCAAATCATTCATGTGGTCACGCAAATTTTCTCGTTTGAGTTTTTTGAATTTTTTATACGCACTCGGTGTCATACCAAAAGTTGCTTTAGAAATTTCAGCTGTCAAAATTGCATATTCCTGACCTTCTTTCACGCCACGCTTTTTCCATTCATCAGTTAGTGTTGCACGAACTTCAATTCCACGCATTCGTTTTTCAATCCATGCGTCCGAATATCCCTTTGCTTTGTACAATGCCCGTGTTCGTTTTGTTGCCAATTCAGGGTCTTCAATTTCTTGCACTCGTTCATATCCCACTTTTGCAAGCCAACGTTTAAATGGTTCAGCTTTGGGTGATGATATAGTTTGAATAATACGAAACATCGTCTCTGTATTTGCACAATCCGTTTCTCTTTTTTTGCCATCAGACGCTACTATTTTCAACTGTCCGATATTTTCGGACAGTTCAGGATAGCCTTCTTTTTTAAGCTTCTTTTTCAAATCACCCCAATATTTTCGCGGTCTCTCTGTGCCAGTTAGTACCTCAACAACATCAATTATAGAAAACCACCACTCATTATTATGAAGGATTTTACGAATTTCTTTCTTGCGAAATATTGCTATTTTTGTTGTTATAATTTCTTTTGTCATAATCATTTATTAAGCATATAAAAATATCTTATTACGATGATATTCTAAATATTCTTCCCTACCAATAATTGGCAAATCTTGAAATTGTTGTCCTGAATGTATATTTAATCTATCAATATTTTTTTGTGCAAGTGTAGCGGAAATTATAATTTCTTTGTTATTTGAAAATGTTATAAATCCTCTATCAAACAATTTGTCAAATGTTGGACTAAACAAAAAGCCATTTTTTGTATCCAATCTTTCTTGATTATCTGACATTACCCATGGTTTTATGTGACTTGCATTTAATATTCTAGGATCATCAATTTTTGTAATAGGACATTTTTTTAGACTTAAAATTAATTTTTTTCTGAATTGAGCTTGTCCAACTCTTATTTTTGTAATAATTTCTTTTATAGTTACCTTGTCATCCACATTTATTTCCGGAAGAACTAAATTTTTCTCGTCATAATCTAAAATAGCAAACGTCCCCTCATCAATTTTTTTGAAAGTTTTTTTATTTTTAATTTCCCGATATAAAACACCACGAATTCCCGCTTGCCACTCACGGGATACCTTTACTGCTGGATAGTATTTTTCAATTTCATTATAAATAATCTCCCAAGTAGCGATACCTCCGTTGTCTTCAAGTAACTTTTTTATTGCTTCAACTTTTGTCATAATTATTTTTATATTGCGAGCTCAAATTTATTGTTAAAAAAATATGATATATTATTAAATTTTTCAAAAATATGAAAATTATTATCAATTTTTTTATACTTTAAATTTTCTACAGCATCTTTATACGCACTCAAAACTAAGTCGTAACCATCATCAGACTTACAAACAAAATTCCAAAAATCTCTACCAATTAAAAGCTCATCTTTTGAAAAAAATTGCAAAACTCGTCCTTGTTTCCATTCCTTATCCTCGCCAAATCTATTATAAGCGGTTGCAAAATGACATTTTATTTTTGCCTTTTCATCAAGTGTATTTGCCAATATGGCGTATTGCTCAAAAATAGCTTCTTTCTCTGATCTTGCTTTCTTATTATCCAGATCACCGCCGATCTTTAATTCAATAAGATGATGAGTGTTTGTGTCTTTGTCTATCAAATAATAATCGCTCACATGGGTTTTCGTAATAATTTTTGATTTTGGTTTAATTTTTCTTATTTCTTCATAATGGGCTATTTCTGGAACTAAAGGATTTTTAGTATTTTTATATGCTTCTAAAAATTCAGCTATTTTTGAAGTTTGTCCGGGATATAAATCGCCCTCAACGCTTTTATTAACCTCGTAAAATAGTTTAGCAATATTAATTGCCATATCTTCAAGTATATTTCCAAGAGAACTATCAAGAGAACGAACCAAAGCTGAATAGTATTGTATATCTTCGCCCAAAGCCGCTATAAAAACATTGTGGATTTTCATATTAATTACGCCATTTGGATTATCAACTTCACCTTCATGTCTGGCCTAAAATCCTGTTGCATAAGATTCGACCGAAGCTCTTACAATTGATTTTATAGCATCGTCTTTGTTTATTTTGCTTGTCATATTTTTCTTAAATTAAATTATAGTATTAATATAATATTATAATATCAAAAATTGACACTTTTGACAAAGTCAAACAAAAAATTTTAAGCACTTCACTACAAGAAAACACAACAATTTTATCGGTAACCTTAGCGGTAACCGATTGCTCTAAATGGTATTTTAGTGTATAATGGTTTAATTAATAATTAACTATAAATACATGAAAAATTCAAAGGAGAAAAAAACAAACGGAGAAAAAAAAGAAGATAAAGAAGCGACTGACCGGGCCAAAAAGGCCAAGGAGCGCGCTCTTGTTAAAATTGAAGGCAACATCAAAAAAATTTACTTGATGCTTGAGCTACAGGAAAGCATGATCGATATTAAAGGATATTTGCGTATTTATAAACCCAGCAAAGAAGACATGGAAAAAATCAATGAAATGCGCAGTATTAAAAAAATTATTGAGTATTTAAAAAATAGCTGGCTGGAACGAATCTATAAGAATAAAAAATTGGCCGAAGTAATTGGCGCATGCCACGCCCGAGTATGTTTGAGTCTAGAACTTGATGAACAACACGACAAAATAGAAGCTGCTCGCACAAAAAATGAACTTTATCCAATCCGTACAATGGGAGAAAGATACTTAAGAGATTCTATTGATAATTTTTTATATAACGGCTATAATCATATATTTGAAAAACACAAAGTCAATAATAAAATTTGGAAGCATATATTAGGAGCTATGCTATTTAATGTGCCGGAAAGAACCGTCCTAAGAGTTAAAAATTCAATTATGCCGGATTATATGCCGAGAATTAATGAAAACTTACAAATACAAATAAACGAATTAACAAAAATGGGTGAAATAGAAGCAATTCTTGGCAAGATTAAAGATGCTCAAGCAAGATACAAGAAGAGGTTTAAATATAAAAATTTTGAAAAATAATAAAAATTGGTTTTGAAAATCAGTGGATAATTAAAAAAACTTTTTGCAAAATCGGTAACCGACAATACTGTCCGATGGCTAACATATAAAATTATTCAAACAAAAAACGGACTTCTATATTTGAAAATTTGGAAGTCCGTTTTTTTATTTATTATTAGCTATTTTTTTGCTATATTTAAAATATATAACGCCACTACAAAACAAGATAATTTAAAAATAAAAATGGCTTTTGAATCCATACAATCAAGTCTTAACCCTTTTGAAAAGTACAAGAATATTAATTCCAAAAAAGAATTTAAACTAGCCCAAAAATTAGCAAAATTTCAAGATAACTACTGGACTGCAATACCTGACAAACTTTTGTTTGACCGGTCTATTGAGCCACGAGCAAAGATTGTTTGGCAGATACTACAATACCTCGGAGATGAGACCGGCAAAAGCTATTATAGCCAAGAAAGCCTTGCCTTTTTTTATGGAGGCAGTACAAAAACAATCGGAAGATATCTTCAAATATTAATTGCCAGCAATTGGCTGGATAAAGCAACGGGTCGAGGGCATCCAACTGATGATTGTTGGGTGAAATGGCCACCCGGATGTCAAAATCCAAAGCTGACCAGCGCAATTAACAAATCAAAATTTAGGCATTAAAGATATTAACAATCTGTCCACACCCTGGACAAGGTTGTCCAAGTGACATAAGACAAACATGTCTAACTATAATAGATTCATTAAAAAGAATATAGATATAGTAAAAAAATAATAACGAAAATTAAGAAACCGACTTAAATCAGAAAAATTGCGGAACGCGAGAAAACACCTTTTTTACAAAAAAAATAACAATCAGGAACTTCCCTCACTTAAAAGCCATTTATGAATTGAAGAAAACGAATAGTAAATTTCCGCCAAATCAAATTAATCATTGACATAGCCTGCTATGGTGGGCAAAACATTTAGGCGAGCGCAAGCGAGCCTTTCCGCGAGCAAAACGAGCGTACAATACGGCCGGAGCAGGGATGTGGCGAGAGAATTGAATGACTTCCCGGCCGTAAACTTGCACATACGTTTTATTTCGGAAGCGCCGGAGCAGGGACGAGAATAGCACCACGGATATTTTCCCGGCGCAACTTCACCTAAGCGAGGATAGCATTGTTCCCGCGCGCTCATTACATTAAAAATAGGGCAAGTTTCGCATAACGCACATTCTCGCGAAGTGCAGTGGGATGTTGGTGAAGTATTTTATGGCCGGAGTGTAAAACTATTTTACAGTAAAAATGTAGTAGACACTTCGCGAAATGTTCGTTATGCGATAACTTGCCAGCCGTGCCACGTCAGAGCCGGCGTGAATATTTAGTCACTGTTGATTTCGCACCGTCCGTTCACAGCGAGGAGCAAAAGCCCTGGAGTGAAAAAAGCGGCTGAACCCGGCAGGGAGCAGAGGGAGCTTTTTTCACGTAAGGGCTGGAGCGACGAAGCGCCGCATTGTCCGTGAATTTTGCATTGCCACGTCAGCATTTACTTTTTAACTGCTACAGGAAACTGAGTATAATTTCTTGTTATACTACGAACGCAACGCCTCGGAGTATAACAAAAATTATACTCACGTTTCCGTCGTGGACGCGCGCCTGGAACTTGAATGTTATTAACCGCAAGGACTTTGATATCGGCGCCAGTAAAGGCGTGGAATTCGCACGGAAGTGAGCGCCGGTAGTTTAGAATAAGGAATGGAGCGGAGGCGCAGGACGGACGGGCGACGAGGGCAACTCCTTTGAGTTATTATCGCCCTGGTCGTACGGCCGTCCGGAGTCGGAGCGGAATGACATCCGCTTTATAGTTTTTTGATAACGGAGTGTAGTGGAGCTTGGGGATTTTTGTGAGTTCCGGAGCGAAGCGCAGGATCTCACAAAAATCACCGGGCGGAACGGAACGACATCATTATTGGTTTGATTTGCACATATTGTAATTATTTGATTAACAGAGCTGGAGACGTGGCCGCGCGTAGTCCCGAGACTTCGGGACGGAGCGCGGACGCGGCTCTAGCGGTTAGGAAGCTTATGCCCGGATTAAATAATTTAATATAAAAATTTTTACATGGTTAGCAAGGAATTAATACAAGAATTCAGAGAAATAGCAAAAGCCGAATATGGGCTTGATTTGAGCTTTGAAGAAGCAAGCAATATCGGCAATGACCTTGTAGATGTTTTTGACACGCTGGCCAAAATTGACTTTGAAGAAAAAAGAAATCGTACCTTGTCAAAATGAATATTTGTGGTAATATATAAGTGACACCTAACCAAAATTAAATAGCAAATGTTTTTATTTATTTGTCCCCTGAAAGGGGCGGTTTCTGCCGACAAATAATGCATTTGCTTTATTGGTTGGGTGTCCAGAACCGTCCCTTTTTGGTTGCCTAAATTCTGGTTCTGTAACGATTTATGTATGCCGGAAAAAAACAGAATTCAAAAACTAAAATTCCACATAAAAAACAAGGATTATTTCGGAACTCTTGCCACAATTTTGCATTTGTTCAGACTGGATGTTTTGGAAAAGAAATTTATTTATGACAAGGACAAGGTATTGGAAAAAATTATCAAAGATTTAGTCTATCTGCAGGATAATTACAACATTACTAAAAAGGATTAAATAACTAAACAAGCGTTTATGTTTAGGCTAATATTAATTTTGTTTATACTTTTGATTTTAACCAGCTGTGTTGCCAGCCAGGCCTCGGAGCAAATAATCCCGGAACAAAAAATCAGCACAGTCTGCTCTTGCCGGTCTAACCGCTATAATTGCGCGGACTTTAAAACGCGCCGTGAGGCGCGAGAGAAGTATGAATGCTGTATGCGAAAAGTCGGTTATGATGTTCATCGCTTAGACCGTGATAAGGATGGAATAGCATGCGAATGGTAATTATATATCACTCCTTGATATAAAAAACGGGGCTTGGAATAAAATCCAAAACCCCGTTCAGGTCTTTAAAAACAATTTTGATTCATGAATTACGCGAGAGCGTGTTTCCTGGCTGTTTCGACGAAAAGCTTGAGCCCGGGCATCGTATCGATATGATAGGATTGCACAAATCTGGGTGCGTCGATTTTACCGCTGTTGAGAATATCCGCCAGCTCGCCATAGGTGGCTGATTCCACACCTAGGTTGTCCAGACCTTTTTTCAGATCATCTGCGCACGGAAGCGCCCATTCTTCGGGTGGAGGGCAGCCACAATGACCGGCAACCCGCACAAACTTGGCGCCAACTTCGTTCTCATACATCTCTTTGGCCGCTTCAAGAGGCATTATGCAATCAATCATCCAGTAAGTCCAGGCCCGCACCAGTTTAAAAGTTCCCAATTTGCCGGACAACGTAAAAGGCACTTCACTGTTCGTTCGGTTTCCTTTTACAATCTCAATTCCGGCATCTTTGAGTTCCTTTTTAATTACGACATCGGCGTATGCGGCACCGGCCAAATTTTTGAAATGGCCGTCCTTGCCCAGAAATTCGGGATCATCCGCCACGGATTTCAAATGGCAATCGCTGTGGAAATATTTCCAGACGTTGAAATATCCTTCGTCATCTTCCTGGACTACGTATTCATCGGTGACGCTTTCGCGTTCGGACAACCAGCCGTGTTCGTTTACGACGATTCTTCTTTCCCAGTCCTTTTCTGAATCGGGATACCTGAGGGAAAGGTTGATGTTTTTGTCGTTACGGACGAGAATGTCGGATTGCATAAAGTAGGTTGCATCAGTCTTGGCGGCATAAGCGGCTTTAACTTCGCCCAAGGTTTTCCCGACGAATTCATCCAGCAGATAAACCTCTGTGCTGCGAATTGGCACCGTATTGTGGCAGTTGTTGGCTTCCCATGATTTACCGCAGTAAGGACAAAGGATATTGTCGTCAGGGATTTCGCTTCCCATTGCAAAACTGACCATTGTTTTTTCACCGCGTTTGGAATGCTCTTTGATGTACGCCCAGAAATCATCTCTAGTCATAACATCGGGAATTTCGGGCATTTCATCTTTGGGTACATAGCCGTGGGCTTTGCTGCAGTTTCCACAAGTGTCGAGCGAAAAGCGGCCGAAAATAAAAAATTCGTTCATACGCTCATCTCGTTGATACCCGGCAACGCGTCTTGCCCTAATAAGGTGATTGAGTCCAGCCAAAGAAGTAAGAGACTTTTCAATCCCTTCCTTGGTGTCATACCAAGGGCATCCGTCCTCGTTATGCTCTACAGGTTCTTTGCTAATGGAAAATTTAATCATCGATAATTCCTCCTTTATTGGGTAGTTGATTTTTCGGTTTATTCTCAAAAATTGTTTTTAAAAACATAACTATTTTTAGTCAAAAGAACGCAATTATGATTATAATAATAATCGATATAATATATCATATTTTTAATAAAATGTCAACTAAAAATTTCTCATCCTTTATTTTTTATTCAATATTAGGTAAATAATTTTATAAATGATTGCTACTAACAACAAAAAATGCATAATATATTGCCGGGTGTCTTCAAAAGAGCAGGAAGACCGAGGCTATTCATTGGAAGCGCAGGAAAAACTTCTAACCGGCTATGCAAATAAATACAACTTGAATATTGTTAAGGTTTTTAAAATTTCAGAATCAGCAAGCGGAAAACAAATCAGAAAAACTTTTAATGAGATGTTGCGGTATATCAAAAAAAGAAAAATTGACATTATTCTTTGCGAGAAGATTGACCGCCTGACTCGAAATCTGAAAGACGGCGCGGTTATAAGCGATTGGGTAATGGCTGATGAAAATCGGCAAGTCCATTTTGTAAAAGAGAATTTTGTTGTTAGCAGAAATACGCGCGCTCATGAAAATCTGGTCTGGGATATGAAAGTGGCCATTGCCCGCTTCTACACAAATAATTTGAGTGAAGAAGTGAAGAAAGGACAAAAGGCAAAGATTGAAGCCGGCTGGCTGCCAAGCGGATACAAATTCGGCTATAAAACAATCGGAGAACAAGGACACAAAACACAAATAATTAATAAACCATACGCCAATTATGTAAAAAAGATTTTTAAACTTTATAAATCCGGCAATTATACACTCAAAAGAATTGCCAGCGAAATGCACAAACAAGGCCTGCGAAGCAAGAACGGCAACAAGGTCGGCCATAATACAATACACAAAATATTATCCGATACTTTTTATATCGGTATAATCACTTGGAACGGCAAGGAATATCCGGGCAAGCAGGAGCGAATAATTGATGAAAGTTTATATTACGAAGTACAAAGAAAATTAAAAAGAAAAATCAAAGGCAAACAATTCAAAACCCATAACCATATTTTCAAAGGCATAATTCGCTGCGCTAAGTGCAATTGCCTCATAACCTGGGAAACCCAAAAAGGCCATCATTATGGCCGATGTAAAAATTATAAGCCTTGCGGCCAGAAAGGCTATGTTCGGGAAGATAGAATTGAAAACACTATATTTGAAAGCCTGCAAAAAATTAAACCAAACAGCCAGAAAGTGCTTGATTGGGTTAATAAGGCCTTGAAAGAAACCAACAAGAGTAAAACTGATTATACCAGTACTACCCGTGAAAGCCTGAATAATGCTTTAAAAACTTTTGAAAATCGTCTTGATAAAATATATATTGACAAACTGGACGAAGTAATTTCAGAAGAATATTATCAAAAAAAATTCAAAGAATTTTCTGATCAGAAAAAAGAAGCTCTGCGCCAGTTGAACAAGATGGAAAATAATGTCCAGAATTATTATGAGATTGGCATGGAAATTCACAACCTCGCTTTCAATGCTCAACGGCTCTACAACAGCCCAAAAGCGTCCCCTGACGACAAGCGGACACTTTTGACGAAGTTCTTTACAAGGATGAAGCTGGAAGATAAGAAGCTGGCTTATGAGTTCAAACCGGCTTACAAATTTCTTTCCGAATGGATGCCCAAGCTAAACGCCACTTCCGAACTTTTAAAACAGACCGAAGATTACAAAAGAACAGGCGCCTTCGCGCCTGCTCATCCTACTGTGCTCGGGGACATGGACTCGAACCATGGTTGCCAGGACCAGAACCTGGAGTCCTACCACTAGACGATCCCCGAATATATTATTTCACTACTTTCCCGCCAAAAGTCTTTAATAAATTATCTATAGCGTTATTCTTGTCATCCGCAGCTTTAGCGTATGATGAATCCGCGCTAACATCCTGTTTGCCTGCTTGCCCGTCTTGCTGTGGAACCGGCGTGGATGGCTGACTAACCGGCTTAGGCGGCAGCGGCGCCGCAGCTTGAGTTTTACTGGCACCATTGCCGTTGGTTTTAATATTTTCATCAACTATCGCGTCAATAAATAAATTCTGTCCATAAACGTCTTTTAGCACTCCCTCAACCAAAATCTTGATTTTATTTTCGCTAATCCTTTCTTTATGAAATTTATATTTAAAAGCCAGGCATATCCGTCCGGCATTAACATCGCGCGGCTCGCAAACGCGAAGAATAAATGAAAGCGAATGATTGTGCTGTTTGACCTTTGCCAAAACCTCGTGCCATTTGGCGATTATTGTTTCAGAGTCTATATTTACATTGCTTGACTGATTACTAATCGAAGTCGGGGTCGGATTAGCGGCTCTTGCCTGGCTAGCCATGGGAGGTGTTGAATTATTAACCAAAGGCGCTGGATTACTAACCAAAGGCGGCGGCGGGACCGGGCTGGCAGGAGAGCCGGCGCGGACAGAAGAACAAACTTTAGCAATCGCGATCTCTATCGGTAATTGTGATATAAAACTGGTGTTTATTTTATTCCGGGCTTCTCCCAAAGCCTCAATAAAATCCAATATTTGCTTAAGCTCAAGAATGGCGACTATTTTATTTACTTCCATTTCCATGCTTTCCCCCATTTCCAGACCCAGCTTATCAGCCAGGGAGGGATTAATTTTTATGATCATTACTTTTCTTATCAGCTCAATACTGTCATCCACAAAGCGTCTCAAATCCACTCCTTCATCAATAACTTTATTAACCAGCTCTATGGCCGCGCCGGCATCCTTTTTCTGGAGCAGCTTTAACAAGTTAATCGCTTCTTTAATATCGCTTCGCGGAATTACCAAATCAGCTTCTTCAAGGCTTATTTCCTTGCCCCCGATCGCGATGATCTGCCCCAAAAGGCTTTCCGCGTCCCGCATATGCCCTTCTGAGTGGCGCGCCACTGACTCAAGAATTTCTTTACTAATTTTGATATTTTCTTTTCTTATTATATAGCTTAATTTTTTAACCTGATCGGAAACGGAAATACGCTTAAAATCAAAACGTTCACATCGGGAAATAATAGTGGCCGGAATTTTATGGACTTCGGTAGTACAGAGGATAAAAATAACATTCTGAGGCGGCTCTTCCAGAGTTTTCAAAAGAGCGTTAAAAGCCGAAATGGAAAGCATATGTATTTCATCAATAATAAATACTTTATACTTGGCCCGGCTAGATGCCACTCGGGCGGCAGCGATAATATTTTCCCGGACATTGTCAACACCGGTATGCGAGGCCGCGTCTATCTCTATAATATCCAGGCTGCGGCCGGCTAATATTTCCTCACAGCGCGCGCATTTGCCGCAAGGCTCGTATTTACCGCTTTGGAGCTTTTCACAATTTACTGACTTAGCTAAAACCCGGGCAATCGTAGTCTTGCCTACTCCCCGCGGCCCGCTAAAAAGATAAGCATGGGCGGTTTTGTTGCCGGCTATCTCCTGGGTCAAGGTAATTTTAATATGATTTTGATTCACCACCTCTTCCCAGTTGCCTGGCCTATATTTTCTATAGAGTATCGCCATGGTTACGAATTACGAATTAATTACCTGCCCGCAGTGCTACAGCGTTGCAGGCGGGCGAATTTACGAATGTTACTTACTTAAACAGCTTACCAAAAATTGAATTATTTATCAATAATTCAAAAAACCCCAACTCAATAGCGGGATTTAGAAAAAATCTCATACATTCGCGTGTGCCGTCCGCCCTGGGCGGATAGTGCGGCTTTTTCCGCTAGGAAAAATAACGTTAATTAACTTGCTTTACAATATTCTCAACCGCCGCCCATTTACTTTCGCCGGTTTTAGGAAGAAGGATCACTACCTCGTCCCCATCCTGCCCCTTAAAGTAGGTGGCGCTGGCCGTAAGAACGCGCCATTTCTTGTCTTCGGAAACTACTGTATAATTTCCGCCGCTGCCTTGTTCTAATACGCCCACCACTCGCTTTCTTTCAATCGGGCCGATCTGCTTATAAACAAATGTTCCGGCGCCGGTAATCGTCAGTTTAAGTATATCGCCTTCTACCAGCTTGGATTTAGAAGCGTAATTTGCCGGTATGCTATATTGCTTTCCGTCCGGACCAATCATATTCTCGCCGTCAAACACGCCTTCAATTACCCGGCTCTCGCCGGCCTCATCGCTCTTAGGGCTTATGCTAGCCGTGTCGCCGGGGTCAATGATTTGCCCAATGCCTATGCGCGCTTCATCTTCCACGGAAATCGTTCCGGAAAATAAATCCAATATTTTCTCATTGCTTTCCTTAATATTCAAAAGCAGAGAACGGATCAGCGCTAATTTGGAGTTGCTAATAATGATTCCTTCATCATTAGCTTTATCCTTTAGTGATTTTGTTTCTTCCTCTTTTTCAATTTCTATTTCCAGGTCGTCAATATCCTGGTTGACGCTTTTTTCTGTTTTCGTCATATATTTTATTTTAAATTTTATCCCGCCCTTTATATTTTTTATTTCCCCTGATTATAATTTAGCGGAATTTTAGCTAATTTTAGTATTTTTACTTTTTATATTTCATCCCCATTTGTTGGTTTTATAATATACTATTTTTATTTATTTGTCTACACCCCCTCGTTTTCTTATTTCCGCCTCAATCACATTTCTATCCTGGCCGTATTTTAGCCTGGACAGGGTTCTGATCTTTTTACTCATTCCGGGCGTTTCTTTTCCCGGCAAAGGCCAGATAGTGGACATGGAAAAAGGCCGTGAAGCCGTGTTATCAATTAAAAGTTTGGTGTAGGCGGTGTATTTTTCTATATTGATCAAATCAAATTGATTAAAAACCGGGCTGTATTCTTTTTCAAGCGCCTGAGCGTCTTCACTCCCGATCTTAAATGTTATCATTGTGCCCACATTGCCAAAAACCGCGTCCTTGATGCTGGTGTCCTGATTCTTAACCATCTGGCCGATGTATTGATGGGCAATGGTCAAATTTAAATTATATTTTCTGGCTTCGGAAAGTATAGTACTGATTGAATCGGTTGTAAAATTCTGGAATTCATCTATATAAAGATAAAAATCTTTGCGCCGGGCTTGCGGCAAATCGGTCCGGGACAAAGCGGCCATTAGAATTTTGCCAACCAGGATCATGCCTAAAAGATAGGCGTTCATTTCTCCGATCAAGCCTTTTTGCAGATCCACTAAAAAAATTTTTCGTTTATCCATAACATCACGGAAATTAAACGAACTCTGCTGCTGGGCTATTATCGGGCGCATCGTGTCATTGGAAATAAACTGGGTTAATTTACTGGTTACGTACGGCACCACGTTGGCCAAGGCCGCGTCGCCGCCGGCTTTTTCGGCTTCTTTTTTCCAAAAATCAACGACCGTGTAGTCATGACAGCGCTCCAGCTTCATTTTGCGGAAAGCCGGATCAGCAAGCACTTTTGGTATTTCCATAAGGGTTGAGCCGGACGCAGGATCATCCATAATAAGGAGCATGGCATTGCGCATATACTGCTCAAAGATCGGGCCGCCGGTTGATTTAAGGTCATAAAGCTTATCAAAAATCCTAATTAATTCATTAATAACAAAAGTTTTTTGTTCCGGATAGCGCCGGTCATATTCCATCAGATTCATGGCTAAAGGCCGCTCAATGTCAGCCGGAGAGAAAAGGATGACATCCTCGGCGCGCTCGCTCGGTATGCGGGAAATAATATCACTAATCAAATCGCCGTGCGGATCTATCACGCAAACGCCTTCTCCGTTATAGATGTCCTGGATAGCCATGCTGGCTTGAAGCACGGATTTACCCACGCCGGATTTGCCGACAATATAAACATGGCGGCGGCGGTCATCGCGCTTGACGCGGATCATCTGCTCTTGTCCGCGGAAAATATTTCGCCCCAGAATTATCCCTTCAGCCGGGATATTATTGGGAACCGAGGCTTTCTTGGCGCCTAGCCAGAGAATATTCGGGGTGGCAACGTTTCTAAGCGGAAGATGGTACAGGCTGGCCATTTCTTCGCTATTTAAAAGAAAAGAGATTTTTTTCTCAAAACGCCGGTAAATAAAATCATTGGTTAATTTTTTCTGATTGCCAATACGGATCTTATTAATAAAGCTGTTGCCGTATTCATATAAATTGTATTGGCTGTAAGCCGAACCCAAATTCTCCAGATAGACTTTGGCGCTGCCGGCGTTATCCGCGCTGACAATAATCCGTAAATTAACATCCAGCCCGGCTTTGGAATTTTTCTCTTCTATGCCTTTGAGCATCTCCTCTTCCATCTGCGTCAGGCGCGGCATAGCGCTTTGCTGTTTTAATTTTTCCTGCTCGCTCATTGGTTTGGTTGATTGCCATAGGTCGGCAAACATCGCCATCGCCGGATTGCGGCTGCTTAAACGGATGGCCTCGCGCGCGGTTTTTCCTTCCATCATAAGCTTGCCTATGCCCTTGCCGCGGCTGTGCCAGCCGGCCCGCGCGCTTCTGACAATGTACTGGATAGCCAGCGACTCGTTCTCGCCCAGCTTGCTCATCACGTTAATTATTGAATTAAGAGGATCAGACTCCTGCTTATTATATGTCTTTATTGGGAAGATAAGCGAGCGCCTGCTGCGCAGATAGCCGGCTTTTGTAACGCCATCCGGCGAGAAAATATTATAGTCTTTCTGCTCTTCAACCACCGCTTCCGGGTAGCGGGAATGGATCTGCTGCTCTATGTAGCGGGCTTGCTCGCGCGGCGCGACCGCGTACCAGGCGATCTGCTTTTGGCTTGCAACTATTTCAAATGAATAATGGTCGCTCCGTCCGAGCAGCCAGGCTTTAAATCCGCGCTGGGCGCGCAAACCGCCGATCGCGGCAAACATCATTTCCGCCTTATTGATCTCTTCGCGGATCATCTGCGCGTTAAATTCTTTCTGCTCATCCCCTGGCTGTTCTTTGGGCAAGCGGATCAGCAGAACAGTATGCTCAAAATACTTTTCCTTTTTTATCAAATATCTGACTATTAACCTGATCAAAAACGCCAAAACAACCAGGCCAAAAACCAGCCCAATGCTCAAAATCATTAAATTAAATAAACTGTCAACCATTATAAAAAATTATTTTAATCTTTTTTTATCTTCCGGTTTCTGTAAATAATTATTTTTTGTTGAAACTTTTTTATTGCTTCTTTTCTCCAAATCTTTTCGCGCCTTGCCAGCTACGCCTCCGCCTTCTTGGGCGACAATTCTATTTTTATTAAAACCTTGAGCGTTTTTATTCTGGGCAATTTCCGTTGTTGACGCTTCGCCAAGCATTGTAAATATCAACTCCAAATCATTCATATGGTCTCGCAAATTTTCTCTTTTCAATCCTTTAAATTTTTGGTATTCGCTCGGCGTCATGCCAAAAGTTGCTTTGGAAATTTCAGCTGTTAAGATAGCGTATTCTTGCCCTTCTTTTACGTCCCGTTTTTTCCATTCATTTGTTAAAGTTTCCCTGACTTCAATACCTCGCATTCTTTTTGCAATCCATGAATCAGAATAACCTTTGGCTTTATAAATAGCATGTGTCCGTTTGGTTGCCAATTCCGGATCTTCTATTTCTTTTATACGTTCATAACCGACTTTTG
The DNA here is from genome assembly GCA_023137275.1 of Candidatus Parcubacteria bacterium. Lineage (GTDB taxonomy): Bacteria > Patescibacteriota > Patescibacteriia > Patescibacteriales > UBA12075 > JAGLNE01. Next base: position 19,349 of record JAGLPO010000080.1, read on the forward strand.
CCAGCCAGCGTTTAAAAGGTTCAGCTTTTGGTGATGGAATTGATTGGATTATGCGGAATATAGTTTCCGTATTAGCACAATCTGTTAAATATTTTTTACCATCATTAGCTAATAATTTCAGTTGTCCGATATTTTCGGACACCTCGAAATATCCCTCGTCTATAAGCTTTTTCTTCAAATCATTCCAGTATTTTCTTGATCTTTCTGTTTTGGTTAATACTTCAATAATGTCAATAACTGAAAACCACCATTCATTTTTATAAATAATCTTGCGGATTTCTTTTTTTTGAAAAATAGCGATTTTTGTGGTTGTAATTTTCTTATTCATATAGCCCAATGCTCAAAATCATTAAATTAAATAAACTATCCATCTATTATATTTATTAATTTATTTTTTTAACAAAGTATCTAAATTATTAAATTCTTTTTTTGATAAAATTTCTTCTTTATAATATTTTCCTTTCTTCCAATATATTTTATATGCTTTTGCGTTAGGTTTACTTTTTAAAATTCTATAGTTATTATCAATAATTTCAATTGCGCAACAACTTTCAATAGCAATAGCAACAACCTTTGATGTTATTTTCATCATTCTTTTTAAATCTTTTTGACGATATACCTCTACATCATAATGTGGACAATGTAATGCATTAATTAATCCGAGTCCAGTAACTTTAATTAATTGATTGCTTTCACTTGTAAATTTTCTAGAATCAGAATTACCATATTTGAACCAGCAAATTGAACCTGCACTTCGTCCAGATAATACAATACCTTTTCTATAAGCCCTTTTTAGAATTTTATCAACTCCTAATTTTCTCCAAATAGTCATCATTTTTAAAGTATTTCCACCACCAACATAAATAGCATCCGTTGATAAAATTTTATCTTCAATTTGTTTTTTTGATAATTTGTTTTTAATTAAGTAAAGGACATCAACTTTGCAGCCTAATTTTGAAAAATGTTTTTTTGCGGCTTTGCATTTTCCTTTTAAATCCAAATCAGATTCTGCTGTTGGAATATAAAGTAGTTTTGGATTTTTTTTACCTGTTTGTGCAATTATTTCTATATCTATTGAAGTTGTTTCAATGGGATAAAAACCTCCATTCTCATGAGGTCTACCCATTTCTCCAGCACCTAATGCAATAATTTTCCCCATAAAAAAATTTGATTAAAAAATTAATAAATGTCTGTAAAAAAAACTTAAGGTCTGTTACGTAACTATTACGTAGCAAATTATTCAAAAATAGCGGCGTAAAATTTGTCAGTTATAAGCTCGGTGTTGATTGTCCAGCCGTGCTGGTTTGTCTCCATGTCCCCATAACTGGATATCAATTGCATGGAAATCGGCTTGATAAACTGCTGGCTGAATTTTGAACCCAAACTGCCCGGCTGTTTTTGCAGCATTAAGCTATACGGGACCAATGCCCGCTCTGGCGGAGAAATAAATTCTTCCCACAAATTGGCAGGCAGAGAAGGCGATGAATAATCAAGTTTGAACGGCAATTCATATTTAATTTTGATAACAGTAGTCTGCCCCGGGTCAGTCATTGTCCAATTGGCAAAAACGGTTTTATTTTTTTCAGTATATACTTTTATCCCGTTATCACCGACAATTGCTTTAGCTTCATTCGCGGCTATATCTTTGTCCAGGAGCCAGCTTGGATCAGGCGAGTCAAAAAATTCCTGGTCCGGCGCGCGCCAGCCGCTGGCGCTTATCAGCTTGGCGCCTGCCGGCACATAAACGCGCAGCCAGTTAACATTGCGCACACCGATAAAATCCTGATGTTTCTCGCCCGGATGCTCACGCTTGATCTCCAACTCATTTATTACGCGGCCGTCTTCTTCAGCACGCGTAAACAATTGAATGGTTTCCCTAATAACCTTGTCAGTCTTTCCGCCGGCAATGTTGGTGTTAACCACCATTAAATAATCGCCCTGAGTATCATTAATGCCCGCGTCCCAGCCCAGATCGTTAATTATCTTTTGGTCATCCGTATCGCTGAAATAAGCCAATATCTGTTTTTCGTTAAAGCTGTCCAGAATAACTGAAATTAATTTTATAATATTATCTTTGTTCAAGCGCTCGGGCAGCTCCTCTAAAATTTCGGTTAACAGATCACCGATTATTTTTTTCGGCTTTGGCTTGATTGATTCTTCCATAAAACTCGCGACAGTGCTTGCTATCCTGGGCTTAGCCTCGGTAATGGATTGCACTACTTGCCAAAAATTTTCATGATCAATTATTTCACCGTACGTTTCAGTCATATCTATCGGGCCGATAACTTGGAGGATCCTCTCCGCTACTGTCGGGGTAATAGCGATAACGCCGTCCACGCTGGGGCCGTTACTCTCTTCCAAAAACCACATCAGCTTGCCGGCGCTCATGGGCCAATCCGGCCACCAATTCGCGTCCCAAAAATACCAGCGGGGGTTAACAAGACGCAGCGGCTCGGGTGATTGAACCATGGCGTAAAGGCCGGCCTCGGTATCATAGCCGCCGCCGCCCGGAGTTTCAATTTTTTTTATCTTGCCATCGCGAAAATCAACCAGGGCGTACGAACCCACAAACCCGCCGCTACCGCGCAGTTCGGTATTATTCTGAAACACAAATAAAAACCGCGAGTCCATATCAAATCCGGTTATGCCAAGAACAAGATCTGAGATTAGCCGTAGCTCACCGGCGCTTTTACTAAGTAACTTGCCTTGCTGCTTAAGTATTTTTCCTAAAGAAATATATTCATCTGGAAAAACTTGCAGATCTATCCTGGTGATTACTTTTTCCAACTCTAAACTTTTTGACTCCAGATAATGGCCGGCTTTAACTAAATTCATTACAAGCGCGCCTGTTTCTGCATCTTCTTTGCTTAACAGCTTGTCAGCCAGCTGGCAAAAATATTGCCCCATTTCCGCGGCTATAACGCCTGCTTCAATAATATGATCCGCCTGCTCGGCCTGAGCCAGCTTTTCGTTCGGAATTATCGGGGCCAGCAAAGCGGCGATTTTTGATATTAAATATACTTGTTCGCGGGCGGCTTCAAAGCCGTTTTCAGCTGACGCGAAATAAGCGCCGGCTTCATCAAAATTGCTCTCGGATGATGCTGATCCTGCCTTGATAATATCATCAAAAGCTGATTCAGCCGTGCCCAGGACTCGCCCGGCCATGGCATTGGGAGCGCCCTGATAAGTAAGCAATTTAAGCGGCAAGGCTATTATTACCAAAACCGTTGCGTACGCGAATAATGACTGAAGAACAGTCGGACGGCGCTCTGCTTTTTTTTGCTTGTCCGCCGAAGCCTTGGCGTAGGAGGGCTCGTCTGCAATGGCCTCCTTGCTCTCTATGCCTTTAACCTCTAAAGAAACAAAGGAGGACTTATTTTTTCGTAATTTCATTAACTTTTGCGGTAGCCAAAACAAAATCTTAAACAAACTTTTAACGCTTAAGCCAATAAGCCGCAGGCCAAACAAAATAATCCAAACCAAAAAATATAATGCTTTAAACACAACCAGAAAAAACGGATAAAAAAACAAACGTTTTATTTTTTTATTTTTAGTATTAAAAAAGGCCGGCATCCTAAATCCGGCCGGCTTTATTCTCTTAAATAAATTCTTTTTTTCACTGGCTTTAGCCTCTTTAACCGCGCCAAGATTATTCAGATCAACCATAAATCTGGATGCCCTGACACGATCATCAATTTTTATAAAATTATTCCGCGATTTTAGCATGGGGATGAGGAAAATTTTAATCTATTTGATTATATATCATTAATGTTTCCTTAGCGCATTTTTGCCAACTGTATTTCTTTACCTGCCTTAAACCCTTTAGAATTAAATCCTGTTTTAAATTATCATTACTCAAAATTTTCATAATATTGGCAATCATCTCTTTCTTATTTTTTGGATTAAAATAAATCGCTGCCCTACCCAGCACTTCCGGCATGCATGTTTGGTTTGAGCTCGCCACCGGACACGAATGCTGCATTGCCTCCAAGGGCGGTAAGCCAAAACCCTCAAAAAATGACGGAAAAACATAAGCTTTTGCTGTCTTGTAAAAACTGATCAAATCAAGATCAGGCACAAAACCGGGAAAAATAATATTATCCTGCTTGCTGTCTTTTACCAATTTTTTAAGCCGGGCGTAAAAATAATCTTCTTCACCTACCAAAACCAGCTTTAAATCTTTAAATTTTTCTCTTATTTCAGGGAATACCTTAATTAATCCTTCCAAATTTTTATGCGGATAAGCATTACCAACATAAAGAAGATATGGCCTGTGTATATTATACCCTAAAATTACTTTTTTGTCATCAATTTTTTTATCACGCGTTAAACTCCTGGCTACACCCTCGTAGACCATTTTTACCTTGTTTTTGTCAACCTTGAATCTATCAATAATATCCTGCCTGGTAAACTCGGAAATCGCGATAATTATCCGGGCTCGTTTGGCGGCAGAATATATTACCGCGCGATAAGCCAAATTTTTAAGTGAGTAAAAAAAGGGCGACAACGTACTGGCCCGTTTGGTCGGGTGTTGGGTAAGGATCAAATCGTGAATAGTGATTACGAATTTGATCGGCGTTAGCAATGGTACGTTAAAATGCGTAAAATGAATAAAGTCCAGCTTCTCACGCCAAATAAGCAAAGGAAAAATAATTTGTTCTTTTATTGTATACCAGCGAATATCAGCCAAAACTTTTTTAACGCGCGGGTTGTCGGTCTTAAGAGAGTCAAAATTATCACGCCGCAAAAATATAACATATTCGTTTTCCTGATCAATACGCAAAATATTATCCACCAGCTCCTGAGTATAACGCCCCAGACCCTTGGACTTTGGGCCATAAAACCGCGCGTCTATTCCGATGCGCCTTGCCCCGCTGCCGCGAAGCGGTTTTGCGGGGTTTAATTTTTTAGTATTATCCATAATTTAATTATAGCAAAAAAAGACCGCGATTCCCAACTGAGTCGTTTTCGCGGTCTTTATAATTAACTCACCTTACGCACTAAATATTTTTACCTTAAACAAAATTATAATTATGTTTACGTGATAAGTGCGTAACATGAGTAATTAATATATTATTTTATCCAAGCGGATTATAGCCTTCTTTTATTTCGGCGCCGTCCAAATAACCATCCCCGTCCGTATCCGGATTATCAGGGTCAGTTCCCAAAGCGATCTCTTCCCTGTCCGAAAGTCCGTCATTGTCTGTATCAGCAACGCGGGTAGCGCCGGAGTAAGCGATCGCCCTGACTATGTCCCAATCAGTCGCGCCAGCCGGATGATAGTCATAAATTGCTTTAAATATGCGTATGGCGGCAGCCTCGCTGTCCATATTGCGGCCGGCCGGCCTAAGGCCGTAGGCAATTATTGTAACAGCCGCGTCATCATGCGAGTTGGCACGGTTTGGATCGCGCAAATAAATTGTTTTAAACTCCTTTATTCCTTTATCCTCAGCCTCCTGGCTTGTTTGGGTCGGCCAGCGGCCATTAGCGATCTTAATAATATCAGACCAATCCATATCGCTTTCTGGCAGCCAGTCAAAGGCCGCGCGGAACGAATTTATTACTCCTGCCCGTTCCCCTGAACCAAGCCTGGCGGTGTCCGGCGAGCCATAGGCAATAAAATTAGTCAGCGCGTACTGATGCCGCGCCTCCAAAGCCGGCAAATCAATGCCCATTTTCTTTATTAAAACATCACGAGCGGCCCACTCTTCCTCGTGCACGCGTTCCTGTCCGACGGTTGATAATATTTCGTTAATTTCGGCCCGGGCGATAAATTGGCCTTGTTCAAGATAAAGCGTGTCAATATCAAAGCCAACAACAGCCGGTTCAGCCAACGCGTCCTCGGCATAAGCGATTTTTTCTACTTCACTAACCGCGCACTCCCGGGTTTTATCAGCTTCCTGGGCAGTGGTTAAGCGGCAGCCGGAAGGAGATTTGGAAATTACAGCTCTGGTTTGCAGATCATCAACACATCCTGCCCAATCTGTATATTCAACACTGGTGCAATATGAAGTATAGGAACCGCCGCCGCCTGATGATGGCGGATCCGGGTCTGGATCAGGCGAAGCTTGCGCCGGCACCGCGATGAACGGCATAATGACCGCGAAAATCGTAAAGTGATTTGTTTTGCTTACAAATGTCAACTTATAATCATGCAAAGTAATCGTACCCGCGACCACTTCATTAATAAAAGCCTCAAACGCGGGCGTAGTAGTCGCGGAATTAACATACAAAATCCATTCAGTAGAACCTGAATTTGGCTTATAATACGCTTTTCTGGTAGTCGCCATATTTACCCAATCATTGCTGGTTGAATCCCAATAACCATTTTTGGTATTTTTTAATTTCGCGTAAGTTAAAGTCTCGGAAACAATTGCCGCGTCAACCTCCGCCTTATACATAACCATTTCAATATCAACATAATCGTCCAGATTTGTAATTGCCTGCCCGGAATTATCAGTCGCGGTTACGGTTATGCCGGTGCCGCCAACAGGGTCTGACGAATTGGTTTTGGTAACAGACGAAGTCTTTTTAGCATTAACATTTCCGGATGAATTTGAAGAGCCCAAAGCATTTGGCGGAATAGTTAATTTTATTCCGGTGCCGTTTGGATCCGTATCATCCAATGATCCGCCTGAAGCCGGAGTAATCGGTTTTTTCTTGGATTTGGTTGTCCAGCCAGAATCCTGGCTTAATTTAATATGCTTATTTATGGAACTGGCGTTGGAAATTGTAATATTTGTTCCGTATTCTGTTTCCGAATAACCATCAGCCATGCCATAAATTTCCCAAGTGCCGTTTACAACCCCTAATTCATAAAAACCAGTACCGTCAACAGACGAATGCGAACGCCGGCAATCAGCGTCATTTGTTGTATCTGAATCATCGCATTCAGTAGTCTCGGCGCGAACAAATCCATTTGGCACGCCTTCACCGCTATCATAATCGCTGCTGCTATTTGCATCACTATAGATATATCCGGAAATAACCAGGTTATATTGAGTTAATAAAATATTTTGGCCGCTAACATCATTTGACGCGTTCAAATCACTTGGTTCATTAGACATATACCCGGGCTTATCAGCGCCGATCTTATAACCTGTGCCGGACGGAACCGTTAAGCTGAAAGTGCCGTTTGCGGCGCTCATTGTACCGTTGTGATAACCGTTTCCGGGGTTGCCAACCCAAACCCAAGCCTCGCCAAGCTCACTGCCGCCAGTGATCGCTCCGCCATAAACAGTTCCGCTGATTACTGACATTTCGCTTGATGAATCAGGCAAAGTAAAATTAACGGTTCTGTCGCCAGATACCACAATATCGTCTTTATCATTATCACGATCACTTTCATCCGGAATATAATTTCCATATCCGGGAACATCTAAAAAGAAAAGATAATCTCCGTCTGCCAATTGAATTGTAGTAGTGGCTGACAAATCATTAATGCGCCTGTTCATATAAAAACCGTTCGGTTTTGGAAAACCGCCGGAAAAATCAACGCCTTCTATATTTAAGAAACCTTCCTGGTTTACAGAAGCGTTGGCAACTGTTATGGAAATATCACGAAGACCGGTTTGCGCAACAACGATATTCGCGTCAGATACATTAGCGCTAGTCGCGTTTACATTAGCCGGATTATCGGCGTATTTATCATCTATTGCAGCCTCGTTTAATATGTCATCGCTATCCTGATTATTTACTCCCATTTCTCCGTATTCCTGTGTCCAAATATCCACGCGATAAATTCCGGCCGGTACTGATATTGTGTATTCACCGTTTGAGTTGGTTGTGCCGTTAAACTCTTTACCCTGATAAACACCATCTGTATTATACTGCACCGCGCGTATTGGCATATTTGGAAAAAATGTATTAATTACTGAATATGTTGTATCAGTGCTAATTCCCACTTGTCCGGAAATAGTATAATATTCAACTCCGGCTGTTGGGGAAATATTTATATTAGCGGCCGAAGTATCAACAATAGTTATTCCCAGCGCGTATTCCATCCAGCCTACTCCCGGAGCATCAGCTTCAACATGCCAAGTGCCGGGATTAACATAAAGAATATAATTGCCGCTTGCGTCAGTCATGGTATCAGCATGACCCCAGCTGTTTTCCTGCCAAGCCCAAACCGGAGCATAGGCCACGGCATTACCGGACGAATTCAATACCTTGCCGGAAATTGTATAATCAGGCTTAAGCATTTTTATAGTTAAACCGCCGACATTACCGCTAACATCAACAAACTTCTCTTTTGGCTCAGGCAAGCCGGGCTTGAAAGCGCCGATCACATAAGTTCCAAGCACTGGAATTTTTAAGGTAAAGCTGCCATCAATCGCGGTTTTAGTATAAGAACCGCCAAATCCGCCCATTGGCTGATAAGCATATACTTCGGCATCAGCGATTCCGTTTCCTAAACCGTCTTCTACGGTACCGGTAGCAATATAATTAGCCTGACCCGAGATATTAAAACTTAATGTATCCGGAGTTGAGCCATCACTATAATAAAAAACATTCATCGGCGGCATCCAGTCCGGCATTGGCGGCGGACCGGACATGGAATTTTTCGGCATGGCCGGACCGATTCCCACCATCCAATCGCCGGTTGATAAATAAAGACTGGTAGTAGCGCCCGATACATCACCAACGCTTGATAAAGTTTTAACCCTGAATCCGCTCGGCGAACCGGCGAAAATATCAACATCATCATCTACTCCGTTAGTGGAAAAATCACCGGTCAAAGAAATTGTAATTTCCGCTCCGCCGTCGGTTTCCGGAGTAAGCGTAATATTTTTCGTAGTGCTTGAATTATTCAGCCACAGCGGTTCCGGATGCATACTGCCAAAATAATTCGTAGATCCGATAATTATACCCGGGTCGGTAAATACGAAATATTCTCCGTTAGGCAAATTCGTAAACGAATAGGTTCCATTCGGACTGTTTGAACCGTCTACACTTACATCAGTTTCCATGTGTCCTGTCATTGGCGAACCTAAATAAACTTTCATAGTCCCTGAATCGCTCGCGCTGATACCGCTAATATTTCCGGAAATAGCGTTAGTTCCGCCCTCGGTAATAAAAAACGGCATAGTGTAAACAGTTTCAAGCAAAGCGCCGTCAGCGGTAAATGTTTTAATATCAACCGTATAACCTTCAGTGCCGAAATCTTTTGGAATACTCGCGTTTACTATTCCTTTAATATCCATATGCAGGAAGTCATATGCCTGCGTAGCGCTTGTGCTTGCGACAATCGTTATAGTCCTTGCCGCTTGATTGCCTGTCACGGAATCAATTGTAACAACGCCTGTGTTCCATTCGTTAATATCATTATTTACAGGAGAATATGGATCTTGCGTTGCGTTTGCAACATCAAAACCGGCAGGGAAAGTAATCATTATTTTTCCGCCAATTGGAATAGATTTTGTTGTTGGAACATCTATAAAATACATGCTTTGCTGGCCGGCCATGGCGTTCATTGGAAAAGCGCCCGCCATCATCATACCCATATCCCCCATATCCATATTTACATCAGTCGCGCCAGGCACTAAAGCTCCGTAAGTCTCAGTACTATTATACATTGGCGCCCGGGCCGCGTTCAGATGTGAATTATCCGCGGCGCGATTGCCGCTGTCAGTAATTGTATTGTTTGATTTATCACGGACATTATCAACAAAAATCTGAAAATCCGTAGCAGAAACGCCAAATTGCAAGCCTTCAATCATTACCGTATTATTATAATCTTCATAACTAAAGCTAAATCCCAGTCCTGTTAAAGGAGTGCCGGTAGCTCCGTTGTACGGAGCGATTATTGTCGGGTTACAGCTCCACGAACCCGGAAACGCGCAAGCTCCGTCCGGAGTTAAACCGTTAACAGCGTAATTTGCCGGATTTAAAACCGAATATGCCCAATTTGTCGTGTCTGTTTGCTTGGCCGCGTTCATTGGCTCGTTAAAAGTAAGCGCGATTGAGTAATCGTCGCCATTGGCATACATCACTTCAGGCGCCTGTGTATCACCCGCTCCGGTTTTAAAATATACGCTGGTTGTGGCATTAAGATTATTACCTGACAAATCAGCGCAATTAACATTAATTCTTAAAGTATATTGAGTATTTGCCAAAAGAGCCGTGTATGGCATTAGCTTGGCATTATTTGACATTGGATCATAAGAAACCTTTCCGCCTGTGACAGATGAACCAGCTAATAATTGAATATTATTCGCGTTAATTGTTCCCGGATCCATTGCTTCGGAAAAACCGATCTCCAAAGCGCCAATACCGACATACACAGTACTGGCGTTAGTTATGCCGTCGCCATCATTCGGATAAGTTCCCATTACGGTTGGCGGAGCCGTATCAGTATCGCCGGTATTGATCTGAAAATTTGATTGATAGGCAATTACGCTGTTTAGCTCGCTGCAAACATCCCAATTATCACACCCGCCAACACTCATTGGATCGGCTATATACATAAATGTGCTGCTTCTGGCATCTCCCATTACTTTTATCACCCACCAATCATAACTTATGCTTAAATCAGAGTCCGGATTTAAGGTTACAATTCTTTTGGTTGCCTGGTCTAAACTTACGGTTGCCGCTACTGGCGAACCTTCCGTCCAATTTTCTGAATTGATTATCGGAACAAGCTTGATTGTATTTGTGTTAATTTTCGCGCTGTCCATTGGCTCGGAAAATTCAATTATAATTGAAGCGTTTCTGGGAACATCAAATTGCCCTGGATGCGGATTTACCCCCATAACATAAGGCGGCATATTTGCTCCGCCGCCGCCAAAATCAGCATAGTCATCCGTATCCGACACAGACATAAAAGTGGTAAAGCCGTTTGAAAACGATCCGTCCGAATTCATGCCGGCGATCGGGCTGCCAAACTCATCAGTCACTCCCTGTGTAATAACAAGACTATAATATGTACCCAGCGCGAGCGTGTCAGGCGCGCTTGCGTAAAATATCGCTTGCTGCATAGTGGAATCGTAATATACTTTTCCGCTTACGCGATCGCTGCCGTTAGTTGTTAAATAAATATTAGAAGCAGAGTCGGCCGCGTTTTGATCATTAATCGTGCTGCCGTTCATCGGCCGGTCAAAAGCAATTATTATCGGCTCTTCATACTGGCCAATGCTTGTACAATCTCCGGTGCAAAAAATATCAATTGGCGCTCCCATCATATTGTCAAAAGGCGCTGTCCACATCACGATCGGATTAGCCCCGCCGTCGCCTGCCATGCCGCCCATATTAACATCGCCTTCATTAAGATAAAAATTAACTATGTCGCCCTTGTAAACATTATTCACCATATCCATATAGCCTTCCCGCAAAGCCATTACATGATACATGCCATTATCAATAATATTATCAGGAAAAGCAAAAGTGCCGCTGGCGTTCGTTGTAACCGGCGCGATTGCCATTCCTTCAAAAATAATCGTGGTTGAAGCCAGAATATTGCCGTCCCATTTATAGGTGTTTCCGCTTAAATCCGCTTCTGTGCCAACGTCGTTCGGCGCTGGCATAATGTCAATATAAAAAGGCGAATCTTGCACATTAGCTTCAACGCCGCTCATATCCGCGTCAGGCGAAGATGACATAAACGATTCATTGCCTGCGTCATCCAAAGCCTTTAAATAATAACCGATAACTTTATTTTCATTCCAACCGGCATCCCAGCTAATAACGCAGTCATAAAACTTAGCCTGAATTAATGTGCAAGTGGTGGTGGCGCCTGCGCTTAAATTAAAATCAAAACTATCACCCGCTTTCCAAACAATACGAAGAGGCGTGGTTGAACTCATCATTCTGTCATCGTCAGCGCGAGCAATTAAATGTAAATGACTTCCGACAGCCGAATTCCAAACGCCCATATGCATAATAAAAGGCGGATTATTGTCATCTCCGGAAATATAAGCTTCTTCTTCTAAATCCGTTGCTCCTGATTGGGCTGTACCCGACTTATTTCCGGAAAAATCAAAGGCCAGAACATAAGCAACATAAGAGCCGTCTGAAAGCAGTGTGTTGTCGCTGTCTTTTGTAATAAAAGTTCCTCCTGTATAAGTATATGTTCCTAAGGCGTCTCCGTTGCCGTCATATTGATATTGTCCGCCGTAAATATTGTCAATCGGGCTATGAGTATTAAAATCTAATTGCGTGCCTTCCGGAAGCAAAAATATTTCATAACGATCAAAAGACGGATCTTGCGTCGTCGCCGGCGTCCAGATAACTTTAATATCCCTGCCGTCTAATCCATACTCTGCTGTATCATCATCGCTTAAAGTTACGCCTGTAACTGCTGTTGGCGCGGTAGAATCACCGCCCATATTCGGCGAACCCGGGCTTAATGTGGAAAAAGTCTGCCAATCATCGCTTTTATTTGAATCTTCGCCGTCCGTGGATTTACGACCGATTGATTGATTATCCAAACAATGCGGAACATAATCCCCTGTCATCCACTGTCCGTTATTCACTGCCTCATTTTCATTAGCATAGCCGGAACCGCCGAATTCCACATAATCCATTATCCCGCTCATTTCATCCAATAAAAGCAAATCCCCGCCATAATTGTCCAGATAATCGCCCACATTGCCGGTTTCTATATAATTATAACCGCTGCTGCCGGTTGTATCAGCCGCGCCTTGATTCCATTTTACAATTAAGTAGTCATAACCCGCGATTTCTTCACTTGGAAAAGTATATTCAAAATTTTTATGTCTAAGCTTAAAACCATTTAAAGATTTACTGTCGCTTGTGCGATTAAATAATTCCACCCAGCCGTCATTTGATGTTGTTTTATAATAAATTTCATTAATAATAATATCACTGCCGCCTCCAGGCCCCCATTGCGGCGTTTCCGGGCTTGAGCTGGCGTTTTGCGGCTCTGAAATTGAACGCAAAATAAAATCCATGGCATTATTGTTTGAATCCTCGCCATTGCCCATATCCGCATCAATTCCGCCTGTTATCATGGTTGAATACATGGAATCATGAAAAGCCTTGCGCTCAATTGAGCTGGTCGCGCCCGGCGCGTAAGCCGCTTGCCCTCCTTCGGCCAGGCTCTCGTCTTCCAGGCTGCCATACCCGACCCAGTCCATTACCTCGTCCATTGGATTGAACAAGCCCACATAACCGCCGGATTCAGCCAGGCTATTCGCCGGAATAGAAACATCCGTACTGGTGCCAAGGTTGCCGTTTCCGGCCAGATAAAATCCGCCTCCCTGCATCATATATGATGAAGATGTGCTGAAAGCGTAAATTTCAGTTCCCCAGCTTAAAGCGCTTGAATCCGTGGATGAACTGTATTTAATGCTCCAGCCTGACAGATCCATACTATTAAAATCCCTGTTATAAATTTCAATAAATTCATCATTAACCGTGCCTCCGGCCGTTTGGATCTCGGAAATTACCAAAGGCGCGCCAAATCCGCCGGCTCCTGCCTGCCCGATCCAAACCGGCGGAAAAAAATGATTATAACTCTCAGGCCAGGTCCCGATTGTGCCGCCCGTAAAAACCATATCACCTGTTTCCACAATCGCTTCAAAACCTTTTGGCGTGCTGCTTGATACTGTCTCGGCTTTAAAAGCCAAAAATACTTTCATATTTGTATTAGCGGTATAATCCCAGCCAATGCCGCTAAACGTCGCTTGCCAATTGCCTCCGACAGAAGTCCAGCTGCTAAGTGTTCCCGCTTGTAAATCCGCGCCAACATCAAATTGCCCATTGCCGTTATTATCTTTCCAAAGCGACATGCCGGAAGTGGAAGCCGAGCTAAGCGCGGCCAAATCTACATCTGGATCAAAACCGGTACTTTCCGGAACATCCATTAAGGTTACTGTTAAACTTGACAAAGTCCCGTTGGAAGAGTCAAAAATGTCAAATTTTCCCACTCCGTAAACAGTGCTTGTGTCAACCATCATAATATCCATCCCCTGCATGTCTGACAAATAATCAGCACTGACTCCGCCGCTGGCTATGGCGTCTTTAACAAAAAGACTAATTGGAATGGCAAAATTCCAAATTAATAAATTCAAAACCACCATCAAGGCGATTAAAATTTTGAGTTTTTTAAACATAGATTTTTTTAAAAATTATTAATTTAATAAATAAAAAGCGCATTTATTTTTCTTTTTATTATTAATAACCGCAAATTCTTTTGGAGTTAAAATAATAAAATATAATAAAAGGCGCTCTGGTAAAAGTATATGATATACTAAAAAAGGCGCTCTGGTAAAAGTATATGATAGTAATTAATCTCCGGCTCCGAACCGATACAGTAAAGACTGCATGCGCGTTAAATATGTCTGATGATTTTCCTGCTGTTTTTTAATCTCGGATAAACCGCGATTTATATTATTAAACTGCGAATTTATGCTTATAACCGAATACTTCATTTTCTTGATTTCAGACAACAAAAAACCGGCTAAAACAATGTTTGCCAGCATAAACAGCGCTAAAATAACTAATCCTCCTTTAGCCCAATTAATTTTTTTAAATATTTTTAATATTTTTTTCTGCACAGGGAATACTATTTTTTAACAAAAAATATAAAACTGTGGATTTCATCCATCTGTTAATTAGTATAGCATAAAAAATTAAATTTTAAAAATATTTTTTTTATTTTTTTAAAAACGGCGTAAAAATCATCTGCCGCCGCCCAGGCATGAATGCCAAGGCTAATTTGATAATTTTTTAAGCCCGCTGAAGCGGGCTATATGTGAACCCCTCCCCGCGGTCTCTGTCGCAGGAATAATTTACAAAATAATTTTTATTCTTTTACGATCTAAAAATACAAAACGCGACAGTACAAAATAAATTTTATTTTTCAGCCAGCTTTTTGTAATTCTCCACTCCTACTGATTTTATAAATTTTATATAATGTTCTGTTTCTTCATTTATATCAAATCCGTTTTTATTTAAAAATTCCCCCCATATTTTTAAACATTTTGTTGCTAAATCAAAAGCATCATAAGTATTTTGAGAATCAACAATTTCAAATTTAATCTTAACTTGAGGTACTCCACCCCCCATGCCTAATTTGAAATATTTACCGCCTATCTTCGTCTTTTTATCAAAAAACTTTTCATAGTCAACTCCAATTTTAAGATGTTTCGTGCAATTGCATAAAGAACCACAAATTTTTAATTCTGGATGATTATTAATAAACTCATTTAACATTTTTTTTGGAAATCTAACTTCATTGTCATGGTGTACCCAATCTTTTATATGGAAACAATTTTGGAAAAAGGCGTATACTGTATCCACATAATAATCAATGGCTTGGTTATAATTTTTGCCAGAATCAATTTCCTGAAAAAGTTTATACCATCTTTTTACTCTATTATATTGCTCCATTGTTTTTGACATAATTAATTATGGTAATAAAAAATAAGATACTATTCTTTATTTTTCAAATATTTTTTTGTTCGTTTTTTTTAAAAGAATAGTTAAAAATATTATTTATACATAACATCTGCTATTTGTTTCATTGTGTCTGCTCCCTCATTCATCAATTTAGTTGTTTGGCTAAGTTTTTTTCTATCCGAACTATCTAACCCTTGCCTAAATATTGGCATAGCTTGTTTATATTTTTGTAAACCTTTTAAAAATAAATTATGCATTTCAAAATATTTCTCAGGAGCGTTTAATTTAATTGCTCTATCATGCGCTTGCTCAAGAGCCACGGTATTTAAAGCAACCATAGTTCTGTCTGTTTCTGTCCAATAAATTAATCTTGGTTTGTCAGTTAATATTTGAACTAAATAATTATATGCATAAGAAGCATCATTATTAATGCTTCTTGCTTCATCCATATAACTTATTTCATCTTCATTTTTTTGTTTTTCGTTTTTTGAAACTGTTTTAATAATTTGTGATCTGGTATCATTTTTTACAAAATCATAATTTACCCAGCCGCTTTTGCCAATCTGCAATCCTTCTAAAATTCTAACTTGCCTTTTGTCGCTATTATAATCAAATAAATTTGTTTCAGAATCCAATAATTTAGCCTTTGTGCCTCTCTTAACTTCAAATATTCTTCCCGCCTCCATCATTTGAGCTAAACCAAAAGTATCCTGGGCTAATGATATTTTTTGTAACTCGGCAAAATCGTCCTTTGTCCTGCCAAGCAATACGAATTCGGTTTCATTGTCAATAATAACTTCGTCACCTGTATAGATAACCTCGCTATCCGTTTTATTAGAATAACTGCTTTTTGACTTTGGTTCGGATTTTATTATTTCTGTTCTGCCAGTAACGACAAAATAAACAGGAACTGCAAGAACACAAATAATGATAAGGGTTTTAACAAAGGTGACTATGCCATTTCCCATATTTGCATCTTTTTTGTCATTTTTTGTCTCAAACCCCGCTAATTTTCTTAAAATACTCATAATTTGATTTGCTGAAAATTTATTAAGTAATAATTTATTTAAATTAATATTTTACAAAAAAGATCTCCCGTCGGTGGCGACCCTTTCGGATTACCCAATGCCCTTTCAGGCAAAGACCATTCACATAGTACCGATCAGAAGACCGTCTTTATGTGAATGGTTTTCAACCATACCTCAAAAAAAATTCAAGGGTTAGGTTTGTAAATTGTTGATTATACATTAGCAAAAAATACGGCAAAAGTCAAAAAAATCAGCCCCGTTCATTCACCCGCCGCCCAGCCATGAATGGCAGGGCTAATTTGATAATTTTTTAAGCCCGATAAATCGGACTATGCATAAAAACACCAATAAAAAATCCCGCCTTTAGCGGGATCTAAAAAACGCAGCCTTGGCATTCTATACCTCGGCGGTGGAGGCTGTATGATTTTATTTAATTTTTAATTTTTTAACGGTTGGATTGCCAAGCAAAATTTTCATTTGAGAAATTGCGATTTTATTCAACTGCATTAATCTTTCCGGCTGCCCTATCTCTTGTTCAATGAATAGCGCATTTAAATTTTCAAGGTTAGCCAGACAAACTAACTGAGCCACATTTGCGTAATCACGAACATTGCCTTGTTTATCAAAATTTTTATTTTTCCACTCTTTGGCTGTTATTCCAAAAAGGGCGATATTCAGCACATCAGCCTCATTAGCATAAATATGTTGTTCTCTCTGCTTAGGAAGCTTCAGTGGTATTAAATTTTCTTTAATAGCATCTGTATGTATTCTATAATTTATTTTTACCAAACTTCTTTTAAAATCCCAGCCAAGCGATTTTTTTTCGTTTTCCTCTTCTTTTAATCTTTGAAATTCTTTAATTAAAAACAGTTTAAATTCCGGTGAGATCCAGGATGCAAATTCAAAAGCTATATCTTTATGCGCGTAAGTTCCGCCGTATCTGCCTGTTTTTGCGATAATACCTATGGCGTTTGTTTTTTGTATCCATTGCTTCACGGATAAAGTAAATCTATTAAAGCCGGCTTGATCTTTAATTCCCCCGAATTCGGGGGAATTAAAATTTTGATTATTTATTTGCTCCCAAATACCGATAAATTCTATTGTATTTTTATTTCTTAACCACTTTTCTATTAAAACCAAACCGTTTTCCAAATTTCTTACCATATCAGTCAAAGAAATAAAATCATTTTTTTCTTGAGAAAACAATGTTATTTTTGCACCTTTGACATTTATTTTCTTAAGCATAGTTTTAAAAATTTATTGAACCATACCTCAGAAAAAAATCCAAGGGTTAGGTTTATTCAAGTTATACCCTAAAGAGTACC
>JAGLPO010000081.1 GCA_023137275.1 Candidatus Parcubacteria bacterium
TTAAACAAAATAATCCCGATAATTCGGGATTATTTTACATATTATCTGTTTAGTTGCGCTAGATCCTGCCTTTAAGGGCATCTTTTAAGGTTTTGCCGGTTTTAAATTTAGCGACCTTAACTTCCGGGATCTGGATCCTCTCACTGGGATTCTGCGGATTAACGCCGCCTCGGGCATGCCTGGTGCGGGAGAGAAAAGTGCCAAAGCCGGTGATAGTAATTTCGTTGCCGGCCTTTAATTCGGAAATAATAATTTTTACCAACGACTCAAGCATGCGCTCAGAGTCCTTTTTGCTCACCCCGGCCTCGGCCGCGATGCGCTCAATTAAAGCTGCTTTATTCATAGGAATGAAAATTAAATTATATTATTTATTTAATATTAATATTTTCAATAATTTGTTTTATCGCAATTGCTTTTTGATCGCGTCCAATCTTGATTAAAACCGCGTTTAAGACGGCCTCTCCCTTTTTGGGAATTACATGCGGTTCTTTTATGCTTGTTAAAAAAGCCTTTAACGTCCCTTCTTTGGCAATGCCAAGAGATTCATTGGCGGCTCCGGCCATGCCGACATCGGTTATTACAGCAGTGCCTTTTTTCGTTACCCGGACATCCGCGGTTGGTACGTGGGTATGGGTTCCGAGAACCGCGCTGACTCGCCCATCTAAATGATAACCCATATTTATTTTTTCTGATGTGGTTTCAGCATGCATATCAACAATTATAGCAGATAGATTTTTCTTTGGCAAGGAAATGTTGGCTAATATTTCATTTATTTTAATAAACGGATTATCCACGCTGGTGTTCATAAAAACTTGCCCGATCAAGCTTATAAGCAGTATTTTTTTATTGTCCTTTTTGATAATTAAATAGCCCATGCCCGGAGCTTTTTGAGGCAAATTAGCAGGCCGGATAATCGGGAAATTATTAAAAATTTCAATTTGTTTATGACTGCGAAAGGCATGGTCGCCGGTCGTCATGGCATCTATTCCGGCCTCCATAAGCTCTTTAACAATGGTTTCCGTAACGCCGGAACCATGGGCGGCATTTTCCGCGTTAGCAAAAACAAGATCAAGCGCGTGTTTTTTCTTTAGCCTTGGAAGAAGGTTTTTAATTGTTTGCCTACCGATTCGGCCGACAATATCACCGATAAATAGTATATTCATTTTTAATAGCCGGTTAGATTTTGGATTATTAACTTCAATTAATATTATGCTAACATAAGTATTTTTTAATAGCAAGGACAAATATAAAGCCCCCGGAATTATTCGGGGGCTATATGCTGCGTGTTATATGTTATGTGCTACCTGCTAACGCGCGTATTCTATAACACGCATTTCCCTAATCACATTAACTTTGATCTCGCCCGGATATCTAAGTTCATCTTCTATTTTTTTAGCCACAACGCGGGCCAAATTGTAAGCTTCAACATCATTTATTTCTTCCGGTGTGACAAAAACTCGAACTTCGCGGCCGGCCTGAATAGCGTAGCATTTTTCTACTCCGGGAAAGGATTTAGCTATTTTTTCCAGCTCTTCCAGACGCTGCAAATAGCGCTCATAAGTATCCTGGCGCGCTCCCGGGCGCGCTCCTGACATGGCATCGGCTATTTTGACGACTATAGACATTAATCCGCGCGGCTTATCGTCGTGGTGGGTTTCAATCGGGGCGATAATCTCTTCCGGCAAACCGAATTTTTTAGCAATATCACGGCCAATTTCCGGATGCGTGCCTTGCACTTCATGATCCACGGCTTTGCCGATGTCATGGAGCAGGCCGGCTTTTTTGGCAATAGTTACGTCAACGCCGAGCTGTTCGGCTAACAGAGCCGAGAGATGAGCCACCTCCAGAGAGTGCCTAAGCGCGTTTTGCCCGTAGCTGGTACGGTACTTAAGCCGTCCGATAATTGAAACCAGTTTAGGATCAAATCCGGCTATGCCGACTTCGTAGAGCGCGTCTTCCCCGGCCTTTTTAATATCCAAAGCCAGTTCTTTTTTGGAGTCATCAATAGCGGCTTCAATTTTGGTTGGGTGGATTCGGCCGTCAAGAATAAGCTTGTCCAAAGTCTTTTTGGCAATGTGCCTTCTAATCGGTGAAAAACCGGATACCAGAATTGAATTAGGGGTGTCATCCACTATGATCTCCGTGCCGGTTAGCTGTTCAATCACTTTAATATTCCTGCCTTCACGGCCGATGATCCGCCCCTTCATTTCGTCGCTGGGAAGGTCAACCGTGGTAGTGGTGATCTCGGGCGTAAAATTGGATACCAGCCGCTGCATGGTGCTTGCCATGGCATCCTTGGCCTTTTCTTCCAGAATTTCTGTTGCTTCGTTTTCCAATTTGCGAACACGGGAAGTAATGGTTTCCTGCATTTGCGCTTCCAAATTTTTAATAATTACTTCCCTGGCCTCTTCTTTGGACATTTGCGCGATACGCTCCAGCTTTTCAAGCTGATCTTTTTTAATGCTTTTGATTTTTTCTTTTACTTCTTCTACTTTTGAGATCCTGTCATAGAGCTTTTGCTGCTTATCTTGTAGATCTAAAAGTTTTTGCGAAAACGTGTTTTCCCGTTTTTCTATACGGGCTTGCTGGTTTGATAGTTCCTGGCGGCGCTTGTTTTCTTCTTTTTTGGCGTCATCAACAATACGCAAGGCCTTTTCCTGAGCTTTTAATTTAAGTTCGTTTTCTTTGGCTTTTACGTCGGCCAGGATCTTTTCGGCTTTTTCTTCGGCATGCTTGATCTTGGTATCAATCCGTTGCTGCCTAAGCCAATAACCGACAAAAAAACCGCCTGCTAGAAACACAGCGAATAAAACATAATCCATAGGTATTCAAGCTGTTTTTAGGGCGATTTTGTTATCCAAAAAATATTCGTGCTAATAAAGCGCATTAATGGTTGGCAGTTGATATTCAGTTGGGGTAATAAAAATATGGGTTAAAGTCACAATATTTTCAAATTATCCAGCACCTTGTTAAGGTGTCTATTTTTTACTAGCCCTGAATTTCCCCTAAAAACAGAATTTATTTATTAATCAATTCCTAATCTTAATTAATATTGATTAAGATTACGTTGTTTATACTACCACAAGGCCGGAAATTTGTAAATGTTAATAGATCAGCGGTTATATTAATTTAAATTTATCCAGTATTTCCGGATTTTCCATTTGCGCTCTCGCAACCTCTTCTTCAATCAGCTTTTCTTTGTATAAGGCTCTTATATTTTGATCAAGGCTAACCATGCCTTCTTTGGAGCTGGTTTCAATAATAGTTTTAAGCTGGGATATTTTGCCTTCCCGGATCAAGTTAGCCACGGCCGGGGTGTTGATCATTATTTCACGGGTAGCAACGCGTCCGCCTCCTATTTTGGGCAGCAGCCGCTGCGAAACCACGCCGGCCAGAGTCATAGATAACTGCTGCCTGATCTGATTTTGCTGATGCGGCGGGAAAATATCAATAATACGGTCAATTGTTTGCGCCGCGTTATAGGTATGCAGTGTGGCCAGTACTAAGTGCCCGGTTTCAGCCAGTGTAATTGTCGTAGCAATCGTTTCCAAATCGCGCATCTCGCCCACCATAATAACATTAGGGTCTTGCCTTAAAGCGTGCTTAAGCCCTTCGGCAAAAGAAAGCATATCCGAGCCTAGCTGGCGCTGTATAATTATGCTTTTTTTTGATTCAAATAAATATTCAATCGGATCTTCCAAAGTAATGATATTAGCGAAACGATTATTATTAATATATTCAACCATTGCCGCCAGGCTGGTGGATTTGCCGCAGCCTGTCGGTCCGGTCAAGAGGATCAAGCCTTGCTTTAAATCAAGTAAATTATAAATTATTTTGGGCATGCCGATCTCATCCAGGCTGGGAATGCGGCCGGCAATGATCCGCGCCACCAAGCCCATATTGCCTTTTTCAAAGCGCAAGTTGATCCGATAACGATAGCTGTCCACGGCAAGTCCGATATCCAGCTCTTTGCTGGTTTTAAAGCGTTCCATGTCATTGGCGCTTAATATTTGGCTGATCATAGTTTCCATTTCTTTGGCTGTTATTTCTTTTCTGTCTTTCAGATATTTTAGATCCCCGTCAATCCTGATAACCGGCTGTATCCCTGCCACCAAGTGAAGGTCTGAAGCTTTTTTCTCGGCCGCGATTTTAAGCAGTTCTTTTATAGTCATATAGTTACGAATTACGAATTATTACGAATTTACGAATATATCATTCACTCACCTTACGCACTAAATATTTTTACCTGAGAAAAAGTTATAATAAATGTAATTTAAACAAAAATGCTAAGATAAAACT
>JAGLPO010000082.1 GCA_023137275.1 Candidatus Parcubacteria bacterium
ATTAATTATAACTTTGTTTACGTGATAAGCGCGTAACATGAATTATTTATTAATAATCGCGAGTATATCGCTTTCGCTGATCACTAAGTATTCTTCATCCTCAATTTTTATTTCGTCAGGTGAATACTTTTTAAACATAATAATGTCGCCAACTTTTACACTCATGGCCGCGTGCTGGCCGTTATCCAGAAGTTTGCCTTCGCCAACGGCAATTACTTCGCCTTTTTCCGGGCGTTCTTTGTCCACGGTATCGGGAATAACAATACCGGATTTAGTAACTTCGTCTTGTGAAATCGGCTTTACCACAACGTTCGTGTGAATTGGTTTAATGTCCATAAATCAGATTTCGGATTTCAGATTTCGGATTTCAGATTTTTACCTGAAACCAAAAAACTAAAATCTTTAATTATTTTTTAATCTTAAAATTTAATTTTTTAGCACTCTCACTCTTTAAGTGCTAAACTCACATTATTGTATCTTAACCACAGATCAATATCTTGTCAATATTGACAAAAAAATCAATCTATGGCATGATGATTTATCAGCTAAAAATTAGCAAAAAAAGCATTTCATAAGGAGGAAATAAAATGCCAATAACAGAAATAGCTGGATGAATTGGGATGGTTTTAGTGCTGGTTGCTTACCTTTTAATTTCACTTAATAAAGTAACTAGCAAAAACAGTTCATATCATTTTTTAAATTTATTTGGAGTTTTAGGAATCGGAATAAATGTTTTTATCCAAAAAGCATGGCCTGTTTTTGCGCTAGAATGCATTTGGGCAATAATAGCTGTTGTGTCGCTCTTTATAATTCATTCAAGAAAAAAAGCATACAACGACGACTTTCCTCTATTTTCTCTGTCAAAACATTCAAATAAAGCAAAGGTAACTGACACAACACCGCCGAGCCAAATCAATACAGCTCTGGCGGTTTTTTTTAGCCTTAATTCCTAATCCCTAATCCTCATGCTTCTTTAAAAAACAAGACAAAACCGGCGGGGCTATAAACGTAGTTAAAATTACCATAACAATAATTACTGAAAAGACTTCATCAGAAATCACGCCTAAAGATTTGCCGATATTTCCAAAGATCAATCCAACCTCGCCTCTTGGCACCATGGCAAAACCGACTATCCATTTATTATACTGCTTAGGCAAAAATACGCCGGAAATAACTTTTCCAAAAACAGCCACAATAGTCACCAATAAAGCGATTAACAAAACTTTGGGATTAAAAAAAGTTTCCAGCCTTACCTGTAAACCGGTGTAAACAAAAAACAGCGGAACAAACACAAAAGCGACATTTTCTATTAGATCTTCAACATGCTTATGCGAATGCATTGCCAAAATACCATATAATGATTTTCCAACATTCGTGTCTTCATGATTCTTTTTTATCCATTTTTCAATATCCCTTATCAATCTGTAATTTTTAAATCCGGAAAAACAAACATTATCCAAAAGCAAGCCGGCGACAAAAGCTCCGATGATCGGAGCCAAACCGAACAAGCTGGCAATGTATGAAAAAAACAATCCGATTGATAAAGCTAAAGACAATTTCATGCCGATTCCGGTATGAATCTTTAAAAGCACTTTTCCTAAAGTCGTGGCAATATATTTTCCTATTATTATGCCTCCAAAAAGAAATCCAAAAGCTTTTAAAGTAATTATAGCAATAGCAGCCGGACTTATTGAGCCAACCGTGGCAACAGCGGTGATAACAGCCAAAATCATCAAACCCAAAATATCGTCAATAACAGCCGCGCCTAAAACAACCTTTGCTTCTTTGATACGCAGTTTATTAAAATCTTTAAACACCCTGCCTGTTATGCCGACCGAAGTGGCTGTCAGGGCCGCACCGATAAAAAGATAAGCTATTTGCTCCAATCCTGGGAAAATATAAGGTCCTACTACATAAGTGCCTAAAACAAAGGGCGCGACCACGCCGATTATTGCCACTATAAGCGATTTAGCGCCAACACTTCTTATTTCTTTAAGATTGCTTTCCAGTCCGATCTGGAAAAGCAAAAGCACGACTCCGAATTCAGCCAAAAACGCGATGATCGCGTTATGCTCCAGTTCCCTGAAAAAGGCAAAACCCAAAAGCGCCAAATTTCCCAAAAAAACGCCGACTAATATTTCACCAAGCACTGCCGGCTGGCCAAACCGCGTAATCAAACTGCCTAACTTGCTTAAAATAAGCAAAATAGCCATAGCCCCAAAAATCAAAGCTATCTCCCCGTGTCCGCTTGACGGCTCTTCACCATGTTCAGCGGCAAAAGAAATTGCCGGAATAATTAATATTCCCAACAATAACACGATAAAAATAATTTTTTTAACAACTTTTTTTGTATACATTTCTTGACATTAAATTACTTTGAATTACGAAATACTCTTTTCTATCATTCTGAACGGAGCGATAGCGGAGTGAAGAATCTCGCGAATAAATAATGGACGATTCTATACCAGCGAGATCTTTCGCCTACGGCTCAGGATGACAGGATATAAATAAAGGTTTCGTTATTAAAAATAATTAACAATTTTTAAAAAATAAAATCCCCCAATCGTGAAACAAAAGGGAGAAATAATGTTTTATCTGCAAAAGCGAATTTATTCGCTGTTCCAGATAAAATATTATTTATACTAAAAATATCATAAAGCTAAAAATTTTACAATACTACAAATTATCAATCAACTTTTTTAATTTTCTTCCACCGCTTAACCGCTCTGCTTCTTGCCATCTCCTTGGCGATCAGGGCGTTGATATTGGCAAATCTTTCGCGATCAAAATGCCTTAACTCCTTAATGGTTTTCTTTGCCCTTTCTCTTGCTTCCTCAGCCTTGGCCATGTCAATTTCTTCGGCCCTTTCAGCCGTATCAGCCAGGATAACCACTTTATTTTTTGATACCTCAATAAATCCTCCTGACACGGACATAATTTCGCTGTTTCCGTCTTCTTTAACAATTTCAATCACACCAGACATTAAACCGGCCACCAACGGAATATGACTTGGTAAAACAGTAATTTCGCCTTGTTTTGTGGGCACGCTGACCTGAACAACCTGCTCTTTCATAACAATCCGCTCAGGAGTAACTATTTCAAATTTGATTGTTTTTTGTTCTGGCATACTTGACAAATTAATTTTTTACAACTTCCTCAATCCCACCCTTCATATAAAACTCCCCTTCGCCTTTATCATCATGTTTGCCGTCCAGGATTTCTTTAAACCCGCGAATCGTATCCGCTATCTTAACGTATTTCCCGGGATGGCCGGTAAATGTTTCCGCCACATGGAACGGCTGTGACAAAAATCTTTGGATCTTACGCGCGCGGGATACGGTCTGTTTATCATCATCTGACAATTCCTCCATGCCTAAAATAGCGATAATATCCTGCAATTCTTTGTATCTTTGCAATATTTTCTGCACTCCCCGGGCAACCCCGTAATGCTCTTCTCCGACAATTTTCGGGTCAAGAATAATGGATGAAGAGTCAAGCGGATCCACGGCCGGATAAATTCCAAGTTCAGACAAGCTGCGCGCCAATACAACAGTAGAATCCAGATGCCCGAAAGTAGTGGCCGGCGCCGGATCAGTCAGGTCGTCTGCCGGCACGTATACCGCCTGGATTGAAGTAATTGATCCTTTATTCGTGGATGTAATCCGTTCCTGCAGTTCCCCCATTTCCGTAGCCAGTGTCGGCTGATAACCCACGGCTGAAGGCATGCGCCCCAAAAGAGCGGACACTTCTGAGCCGGCTTGCGTAAACCTGAATATATTATCTATAAAAAAGAGCACATCCTGATTTTGCTCGTCCCGGAAATATTCCGCCATGGAAAGCCCGGACAGGGCAACGCGGGCGCGCGCTCCGGGCGGCTCGTTCATCTGGCCGAAAACCATAGCCACCTTATCAAGCACGTTCGCGCTTTTCATTTCATGATACAGGTCATTGCCCTCGCGAGTCCGTTCGCCAACTCCGGCAAAAACCGAATAGCCGCCATGCTGTTTGGCAATATTGTTGATAAATTCCTGAATAATAACGGTCTTGCCCACGCCGGCGCCGCCAAACATACCCACTTTGCCGCCTTTGGCAATCGGACAGATCAAATCAATGACCTTTATGCCGGTTTCCAAAATTTCCGTTTTGGTTGACTGGTCCGCGAAAGCAGGGGCCGGTCTATGGATTGGATATTTATCATCCGTCTTTGGCGCTTCTTTGCCGTCAACCGGATTACCCAGGACATCAAAGATCCTGCCCAGTGTTTCATCCCCGACCGGCACGCTTATGCCGGCGCCGGTATTAATAACTTTATCCCCGCGTTTTAACCCATCAGTTGAACCCATAGCAACAGTCCTAACCAAATTAAATCCAATGTGTTGTTGAGTTTCTAAAACTAATTTTCCCTTGTCGTTTTTCACCTCAAGAGCGTTATAAATCTCTGGCAATTCGGTGCTAAATTCAACATCAACAACCGCGCCGATTACTTGTTTAACAATTCCTAAATTTTTATTTTCTGACATATTTTATAGTTTACAACCCGAAGCCTTCTTGCCCGCCGAAGCTTTAGCGTAGGGGGCGTAGGGTTGACAAATTAATTGTTATATGGTATTTTGAATAATACTTATTTATTTAATGAATGCTCATTTAACAAGGAGGTGGTGGTATAATGGACTATCTAACAAGCCAGATAAACGGGATAAACGAGAAACTAATTCCTATATTCTCTGATCAAGATATCAGGGAATTAAATTCTTTTAAAAATTCAACATTATTTCATACAGGACTAATGATTATCAGTAGTGTGATAAATGATAATCTATGTCGAAATAATCTACTTGAGAAATTAAAGCAAAGTAAAAATTGTTTTAAGAAAGAAGCAATAATCATAGGATTAGATCCTTATAGTAATAACTTTTTCCATGACTATTACCGATTTATTAGCATCTTGACTAACGTCATATTAAAAAAAATACATTAATCATTTTTACAAGCCGCAAGCTAACACAGTGTTAATATAGCGGCTTTTTTTATTACTCCGCCAACGCATTTGCCCCGGCTGATATTTCCGCGATCTCATTCGTGATTGCCGCTTGTCTTGATTTGTTGTAAAATAGCGTTAATTCATCCACCATATCTTTAGCCGCGTCTGTTGCCTGATGCATGGCCGCCATTCTGGCGCTGTGCTCCGAGGCGTTAGACTCCAGCAATGCCTGAAAAAGCTGAACTTCAATCAAGCGCGGTATCATTTCATCTAAAACTTCCCTTGGGTTTGGTTCAAAAGTATATTCATAAATATGCTTTTCATTTTGCGAATATTTTTCTTTTTTCTTGTCAATAAATTCTTTATCAATGCCAACCCTGGTGTCTTTGCCGACAATGCCCAAATATTCATCCTGCGTTGTGATATCAATCGGCAAAAGCTGCTTAACGCGCGGAATCTGTTTGGCGGCGTTCACATAATCTGTGTAAGCCACCATTATTTTATCGTATTTCCCGCTTAAATAATCATTTAAAACAATTTTCGCTATTGGTAAAACTTCTTTTATCTCGCTGATTATATCCGCTTTGGGAAATTCAGCCGCAATATCATAATCATAATACTTTTTTACAATAGCGCCTTTTTTCCCGATTATTATAAACTCCGGTTTTTCCTGTTTTGCATGCTTTTTAATACTGTTATGAGCCTTATTAATAATAGCGGAATTAAATCCGCCGCATAATCCTCGATTAGATGCTATTAAAATAATCCCGACTTTCTTAACTTTATCGCGCTTTGTTAAAAGCGGATGCAGAGTTTGCTCGCCATTTCCGTTTCCTGTTTGCGACAAATTTAAAACAATCCGCCAGCTTAAGTTAGCGTAAGTTCTTGTTTTCAGCACAGCCTCTATGGCGCGCCGCATCTTTGACGCGGCCACCATTTCCATTGCTTTGGTAATCTTCTTGGTATTGCTGATTGATTTTATTCTGTTTTGTATGTCTCTTGTATTTGCCATAAATAAATTTTCATATCTCTGTGAGACTAAAGTCTCACGAACCCTGAGCTAAAGCTCGGTGGAAAATATCAAACCCTGAGCTAAAGCTCGGTGGAAAATATCAAACCCTGTCCTAAAGGGCGGTGGAAATATCTTTTTCCAAATAATCCACAGTACTTTTATAATCTTCAACTAATTTTTTCATCCCCTCTTCCAGTTTTTCATTCAACTCCCCTTTCTCCTCAATATCTTTTAATATATCCTGCGCGTTATTTTCCGCGTATTTATTTAAACCATTTTCAAATTCTGAAATTTTCTCTACAGGAACATTATCTAATAAACCGGAAGTTACTGAAAAAAATATTAATACCTGGCTGGCAACAGGAACTGTCTTGTACTGGTCTTGCTTAAATATTTCCACCAAACGCTTGCCTCTTTCCAGTTTACTCTTGGTTTCTTCGTCCAGATCAGACCCAAACTGGGCAAACGCGGCCAGCTCGCGGTACTGCGCGGCTTCCAACCTCATCTTGCCGGCAACTTTTTTCATTGCCTTGATCTGCGCGGCCGAGCCAACGCGGGAAACCGACAGGCCGGCGTTCACGGCCGGACGGTTGCCTTGATAAAACAAATCAGGCTCCAGATAGATCTGCCCGTCAGTAATTGAGATAACATTTGTCGGAATATAAGCGGACACATCGCCTGCCTGGGTTTCAATAATAGGCAGCGCCGTGATTGATCCTCCGCCATGCTCTTTATTCAGTTTGCATGACCTTTCCAATAATCTTGAGTGAAGATAAAACACATCGCCCGGATAAGCTTCGCGCCCCGGAGGCCTGCGCAGAAGCAAAGAAATCTCGCGATAAGCAACCGCGTGCTTGCTTAAATCATCATAAACAATTAAAACATCCTCGCCCTGGTCCATAAAATACTCGGCGATCGCGACCCCTGAATAAGGCGCGACATAAGACAGCGGCGCCGGATCGGATGCTCCGGCAAGCACTATTGTGGTATATTCCATGGCGCCGTGCTCTTCCAATTTTGCGACAATGCCGGCGACCTTGGACGCTTTTTGTCCGATAGCCACGTAAACGCATTTCATATTCTGGCCCTTTTGGCTGATAATGGCATCGATCGTGATCGCGGTCTTGCCGATCTGCCTATCCCCGATGATCAATTCCCTTTGGCCGCGGCCGATTGGGATCATCGCGTCAATCGCTTTTATGCCTGTCTGCACCGGCTCGCTTACGGATTCGCGGGTAATTACTCCCGGAGCAATTTTTTCTATCGGGTAAAATTTATCAGCCGCTATTTCTCCTTTTCCGTCTAAAGGGCGGCCCAAGGGATTGACCACTCTGCCAATTACGCTATTGCCGACAGGGACTTCCAATATCCTTTTTAATGATTTGACTTCATCGCCTTCTTTTATGTTAAAAAAATCTCCCAAAATAACAGCCCCAACGCTGTCTTCTTCCAGATTCAAAGCAACGCCATACACTTTTTCAGATTTGTTGCTATTTGTGCCTTCATTAACAGTAAACTCCAGCATTTCCGACATCATTACATCGGAAAGCCCGGAAATTTGAGCGATTCCGTCTCCGATCTTAATAACCTTGCCAACGGTCTGTTCTTTGATCTCTGATTTAAAATCAATGATCCGCTGTTTTAATTGTTCTACAATAAAATCTTTTGTATTTGACATAGTGTAAAATTATTTAATCATATTTATCTTTAATGCTTCCATTTTCGTCCTTAAACTCCCGTCTAGAATTTTATCTTCATATTTAATGACCACTCCTCCTAAAATATTTTTATCAATTTTTTGCTTTAGCAAAACTTTCTTAGCGCCGGATAATTTAACAATATAATCATTTAACAATTTAACAATATTTTTATCAAGTTCTTTGGCGCTAACAACTTCCGCTTCAATAATTTCATATTCAATATTCCATACTTTTTCAAATTCAACAACTATCTCTTCAGCTTTTGCCATGTCATTATTCTGAATCAAAATATTAAAAAAATTATTTATCGCGTCTTTAATTTGGCTGTTATCTTTACCCTGAACAGCTTGATATAAGCTTTTCGCGTATTGTTTTGCGGTAATCTTCATGATAATTTTTTAACCATTTTTTTAATTATCTCGCTATCTTTTTTATTGTCCATTTTTTCTTGCAAAATTTTTTCCAAAGAAACAACAACCAAATCAGCTGTTTCTTTTTTTATTTCTTTAAGCGTTCTGGCCTTTTCAATCTGCATTTGCTCTTTTTCCTTATTAATAATCTGCCCTATCTCATCTTTGGCCTTTTTTATTAAATCCTGTTTTTTTTCTTCTGCCGCGGCATTTGCCTTTTCCATGATAATATTCGCTTCTTTTTTCGCTTTACCAATGGCTTTATTATACTCCTGGTCTGTTTTGCTTAATTTTTCTTCTATTTTTTTGGCATCTTCCAGGCTTTTCTCAATTTTCATTGTTCTATCTTTCATTACCTGAATCAAAGGCTTAAGGGCGAAAAAATACAAAACCGAGATCACAATAGCAAAATTAATTGTCTGAGCGATCAACAACTTAATATCAATATGAAATGTGTCTATTAAACTTTCCATGTTAAGAAAATAGACGACAGACAGCAGACAGCAGTTCTCTGTCGTCTGCTGTCTGTTTTCTGTTGTCTTGTTAATATTCTAACAATGAGAGACGGCTAATCGCCTCCCAATAGTCAAAATAGTAATTTTCGGAATTACATTAAGCGTGATAAATCACGTTTCTACTTAATGCCAAAGGCAATAACTAGAGCGTAAATAGCAATAGCTTCGGCAAAAGCGGATGCCAAAAGCATAGGCACTAAAATTTTGCCGGCAGCCTCAGGATTTCTGCCGATCGCCTCCATGGCTTTGGAGCCGATCATACCAATGCTGATAGCAGGGGCGATTGAACCAATGCCAATTGCCAAAGCCTTAGCAAGCATTACATTTTCCATAAATATTGAGTTATAAAATTAAAAGTAGAAAGTTTATAAAGCCGCTACTTTCAACTTTTAACTTTATGAACTTTATTAAACTAATTAATGTTCTTCTGCTGTTGTCGCCATTGTTAAATAAGCTAAAATCAGCATGGCAAATATTAAAGCCTGGATCAGCCCGACTATCACTTCCAGAAACATGAAAGGGATAGGCAGGCCAAAAGCCAAAATCGCAGCCATTGAGGCGAGCAAAACCTCGCCGGCAAAAATATTTCCAAAAAGCCGGAAAGAAAGGCTTGCGACCTTGGCTGCCTCGCCAACTATTTCAATTATTCCCACAAATGCTTTGATCGGATTAACGATCAACACGCTCGGGTCTTTTCTAAGCTTCTTAGGAATTTCTAAAAAGGCTTTTATATTAATAAATTTATTCATATAATTCCACGCGCCAATAGCCATTACGCCAAAAATATGAGAAAACACGACCCCGATTATAGCCAGCGCAAGCGTAGTATTCAGGTCTGCTGTTCCGCCTCTGAAAAAAGGAATAAAAACCGCGTGGCCGTCTTGCGCGACAATCTGACCGATTGAACCGATACCCGGAAACAAGCCAAGCCAATTGTTTATTAAAATAAAAATGAAAAATGAAAACACCAAAGGAAAAAATTTAAGGCTTCTGTCTCGCGAGCCGGTAACAGAATCAAAAATGTCCAAAAAGCCGTCCACGACCATTTCCATTACATTCTGGATCTTGCCTGGTATTGTCTTGATATTTTTCCTGACTATCACAGCCGCAATTATAACCAAAATAACCACGATCCAGGAATTAATAAGCGAGTTAGTAACCGTAAAACTGCCAATGTTAAATATCGGCTCGGCAAAAAGGTTGTGATCATGGGCGATCTCTTCATGCGTCTCAGCCGCGGCATGTTCATCACTGTCCACGTGATTTATAATATCAACTTCCTCTTCTGTAAAATGTTCAATTGTTGGTTCCTTTGTCATGTTTACTTTCTTTTGTAATTTTCTTATATTCTTTCGTCGTTTCAATTATCAACCCGGTCATTGACACCACAAAAGCAATTCCAACTATACCGATAAAGCCCCAAGGCTCGGAGTCATACTTTTTATCCAGCCAGCGTCCGAGAAGCGTACCCAGCAGTACCGGCGCCACGATCCAGGCAGACATCTTAAAAAATATCATGACTGCCGGCTGCCACCAATTTTTATCCGCCTGTGGGTCTTGCTTTATTTCTCCCATTTTGTGAAAAACAAACAGCAAGGGCATATCCGCCCTTGACGATTTACTTATTTATAGTAAAAAATATTATTATTTTTGTCTAATAGACTCACTGCACAATAAGTTGCGTAGCGAAATTTTTAGATTTTGAGGAAATTTGTTCAAAAATTTTTTTGGCAATGTTATAATATTGGCTAAAATATTTTTGAACAAATTTACCAAAATATAGAAATTGTAGTAGTAAATTATTGTGCAGTGAGTCTATTTATATTGTAGTTAAAAACCCCTAAAAGTCAAGGGGTAAAAAAATTTTGAATAATTAATTTTGAATTTTGATTGAATGTCTTAATTTTTAATGTTTAAAACATTGAATCATTAAAAATTCATTCGAAATTCAAAATTTAAAATTCCAAGTTATACCCTAAAGAGTACCTCGTGCCCAAAGGGCACTAACAGTAGTCGGGAATATTCAAATTCCTTGACTATAAATTATTTATTCTATATATTAAAAAATTTTCTTGCATTTTGCGTTGTAATTTCGGCCACTCGTTCCAGGCTTAAATTTTTGATCTCGGCAATATGTTGGGCTATATACTTTACCAGCGCCGGTTCATTTCGCCGGCCGCGGCACGGCTCGGGCGCGAGAAACGGACAGTCGGTTTCAACCATGAATTTTTCATTGGGCAAGCGCCGGATCAAGTCGTCAAAGCGCTTGCTAAAAGTTATAAGGCCGGTAAAAGAGACCATTAACCCTAGGTTAAAAAAACGCCAGGCATCATCTTCATTCCCCTCAAAGCAATGCACTACTCCCCAGGGCTTATCCTTTGGCATTAGATCGCGATGCTCTTTACGAAATCTTTTTATCAATTCAACCAGATCGTCATAAGATCTACGGCTATGAATTATAACCGGCAAATTCAAGCGGCAAGCCAGGAGAAGCTGCTGCCACAAAACCTTTTTTTGCAGGCTTACGATCTCATCCCTGGCCACCCCGATATTCATATGGTAAAAATCCAATCCTACCTCTCCGATCGCCACGACCTTGGGAAACTTGGCTAGTTGCTCATAAACATCATAATTAAACTCTTCGCCTTGGGTGGTAAAGTCATATTCGTCTGTTTTGGCATTAAACCGGAATAAATGCATTGGGTGCAAACCGACAGCGGCATATACTCCGCGCTCATACTTGTTGGCATAATCCAAAGCCCGCCGGCTGGACTTAAGATCAGTACCGACATTAATCATCCACGTATTCTCATTTAATGCCCGCTGAATTACTTCACCGGCGTCATCTTTAAAAGAATTCAAATTTAAGTGGGCATGGGTATCAATAAGCATAATATCACCACCTCACCCCCCAGCTCACGTTATTCGCTGACCCCTCTCCTTCTGAAGGAGAGGGGTGCCGAGCTTGCGAGGCGGGGTGAGGTAACTAAAACCCCGTTAAAGAGGCTGGAGCAGTAAAAATGTATTACCCCAGCGCCCTTAACGGGGAATATTAGAAAAAAGAAAACTACATTTGAGTATTTTCTTCTTCAGAAGGAGCTTCCGTGGTTTCTTCTTGTGGAGTTGCTTCCTCTTTAGTTTCTTCTTGCGGTGTTTCAGCAGAGGAATCATCTCCGCCGCCAAACATTTTTTTAAGTGTGTCCATTAAACCCATAATTTTGAAATGATTATTAGACTCACTTTATGCAGTGAGTCTATTTTCTTAAAACTTTTATATTACTAATATCTCTTATATCTATTATCCGTGATGCGGCCTTTTTTGTCAACCGCCCGACGTCAATTAGCAGATCCGGAGCGTGTGGAGCAAAATAATTTTCTATGAGGCTTAATTTAACAGGCGGCTTTTGACAATGTTTATTTAAGCTTGTGGAGATAAGCGGGGTGTTCACTTTTTTTAATATTTTAATAAGAAATCGCTTTTTTGGCAAGTTTTGGCTGGTATTAGCCACTGGTAAACGGACTGCCAAAGAATCCTCATTGCCGCTGACAATATTTGGCAATACTCCCCGGCTGCGCAAAATAAAAGTAGTCGGTTGCTTATTATGTATATATTCCGGATCCTGGGCTTTTCGGGTTGTTTTAGGCCAGATAGAACGGATATATTTATCCTGCTCAACGCTAACATAACAAATGTCATGCAACTGGCAATAGCTTTTTATTAAGATTATTAAAGGCTTTTCTGTCGGGCTGCGCTTGATTTTGTGTATTTGCTTAATTGCTGCTGCCTTGTTTGCCAAGCATCCCAAGCCATAGACTGTTTCTGTGGGATAAGCGATTGTTTTCCCGCGCCGCAAGTAATCAACAATTTTTAAGGTTTCCCAGGTTTTTTCTTTTTTTAGATCAATCTTAATTATTTCCATAGCCGCTTCATCCAGTCTTTAATTATTAGACTTAAGTCTATTATACCATTCTTAAAACATTTATTGCAAACAACGACGCGTTATAGTGGACTTGCAATAGCTAAGACCACTTTTATTAACCCTTAATAACCGCTAAAGGCGAAAGTTCTTCAATCACTTCAACTAAATCCCTTTGGTTTTCCATTACGGTTAGAATATTTTTGTAAGCGCCGCTTGCTTCGTCTAAATCTTTTTTGCCGCGAATTGCGTGTATTACGCCCAATTGATCAAGCTTATTTATTTCTTTTTTCAAATCTAATTTGCGTATTGCTTCTTTCCTGCCCATAATTCTTCCGGCTCCATGGGAGCAGGACTCAAAGCTTTCCTTATTGCCCAAGCCTTTTACTATGAAACTTTTTGATCCTTGCGAACCAGGCACAATTCCAAGCTGTCCTTTTTTAGCGCTGGTAGCGCCTTTTCGATGAACAAAAACCTGCGCCCCGAAGTGCGGCTCTTCCTTGGCGTAATTATGGGCAATATTAATAAAATCAGACCAATCAATTTTTTCTTTGATATTTTTTTCAAATGCTTTTTTAATTCTCTCTATTATTAATTTTCTGTTAGCCAGGGCAAAATCAACACAGAATTTCATTTCATCAAGATATGCCTGCCCCTCTTTTGAGTCAACAAACAAAAAAGCAAGCTCTTGCTTTATTTGCTCCTCAAACCCTGTTTTCTTATTCAGGGCTATTGCTATTTTGTTGTAGTAATTGGCCACTTTTAGTCCCAAATTTCTGCTTCCGCAATGGACCATGATCCAAATATATCCATGCGAATCTTTTTGGATCTCAATAAAATGATTGCCTCCGCCAAGAGTGCCCAACGACTTGCAGGCGTTGTCCCATTCTTTTTTTACGCAATTGATTTTTAAATTTTTTATTTTGGGCATTAGCGCTTCATCTTGTCCAGCCGCGTGCTTTTTAAAACCAAGAGGAATTATTTTTCTGATATCGCCCATTATTTTTTTTAGCGTGCTTGTGCCTATTTTTTTGATAGATGATTTGAGCGCGCACACGCCGCAGCCGATATCCACGCCCACGGCATGCGGGATAATTACTTTTTTTGCGGCCAGCACGCCGCCGATCGGCATGCCGTATCCCTCATGGGCGTCAGGCATGATGGCGATATGGTGGAAAGCGTAAGGAAAATTGGCCAGATTTTTTGCCTGGCTTAGCGTTTTTGGCTCAATTTCATCCGCCCAAAGCTTGATCGGCAATTTTTCAGTTTTAATTATTTTTTTCATTTAATTTTTAGTCAAGGAATTTGAATACTCCCGACTACTGTTAGTGCCCTTTGGGCATAAAATGCCCTTTAGGGTACAAGGTACTCTTTAG
>JAGLPO010000083.1 GCA_023137275.1 Candidatus Parcubacteria bacterium
AAAATAAACAATATTAGAGAAATCGAATGTTACTATAAAAAATACTGTCTTAAAAAGTGCCAAAGTTTAGTAATTTAAACAAAAACGCTAAGATAAAACCTATTTTTATCCTCGTTTTTGTTTAAATTACATTTATTATAACTTTGTTTACGCGATAAATGCGTAAGGTGAGTTAATAAGTATAAGTATTAGCTAATGTGATCATGAACATAATCCAAACGCGTAAGTCCTATCTTATTTAAAATTATACAATATTAGCTGTCAATTAGCAATTAAAATTACTTGCGGTAAACCTGGATGCAAAAGAGCGGCTCACTTGAGCCGCTCTTTTTATAGTTATGCGTTATGAGTTATGAGTTGCGCGATTTGCCTACATCATTGGCATGCCGCCGCCCATTCCGCCCATACCTCCGGGAGGCATCATTGGAGCGTTGTCTTTTGCTTCCGGTTTATCAGTGATCACGGCCTCAATTGTGAGGAACATGATCGCGGCGCTAACAGAGTTTTCCAAAGCGCTTCGCACTACCTTGGTCGGGTCAACGATTCCGGCGCTGATCATATCTTCAAATTTATCCTGAGCGGCATTATAGCCCAAATTGTTTTGGCCGCCTTTATTTTCACGGATAATATTATAGAGGATCAATGAGCCGTCTTTACCGGCGTTTGAAGCGATTTGCTTAATTGGCTCCAGAATCGCCGAATCAATAATGCGGGTTCCGGAATTATCGCTTTTTTTATCGGTTAATTCTTCAAAGGCATTGCCGGCCTGAGCCAAAGCTAATCCTCCGCCAGGCACGACACCTTCTTCAACCGCGGCGCGAGTAGCGTTAAGAGCGTCCTCAATGCGGTCTTTTTTCTCTTTCATTTCCGTTTCCGTGGCCGCTCCGACTTTGATCACCGCGACTCCGCCGGCCAGCTTGGCCAGGCGTTCCTGCAATTTTTCCTTGTCAAAATCAGAATCACTGGCTTCAATGCTTTTCTTAACTGACTCAACCCGAGCCTTGATCTTGTCTTGATCGCCTTTACCCTCAACAATGGTAGAATTATCCTTGGTGGAAACTACTTTCCGCGCCTGTCCAAGGTCTTCAATCTGGGTCTTTTCCAACTTAAGGCCGACTTCTTCGCTAATTACCCGTCCACCGGTCAAAACCGCGATATCTTCCAACATTTCTTTGCGCCGATCGCCAAAGCCCGGGGCTTTGACCGCAAGCACATTAAAGGTGCCGCGAAGCTTATTAACCACAAAAGTAGCCAAGGCCTCGCCTTCAATCTCTTCGGCAATAATAACCAGATCTTTTTTACCGGCCTGAGCCATTGCTTCCAATAGGGGTAGAACCTCCTGGATAGAAGCGATCTTTTTGTCGGTAATTAAAATATAAGGGTCGTTGAATTCCGCTTTCATTGAATCAGCGTCAGTGATCATATAAGGGCTGACATAGCCTTTGTCAAACTGCATGCCTTCAACCACTTCTTTTTCCACGCCAAATGATTGGCCTTCTTCCACGGTAATAACACCGTCTTTGCCGACAGAATCCATGGCCTCGGCAATAATATTGCCGATCTCTTTGTCATTGGCGCTGATAGACGCGACCTGGGCGATCTCGTCTTTGGCGCTTATCTGCTTGCTCATTTCTTTTAGCTTGCCCACTATTTCGCGCGTTTTAGCCTCCATGCCGACCCTGATATCAATCGGGTCAACTCCGGAAGAAACCAGTTTAAGCCCTTCGCTGATCATTGCCTGGGCTAGGATCGTGGCGGTAGTTGTTCCGTCGCCGGCAACATCATTGGTCTTGCTCGCGACTTCTTTAACCATCTCGGCGCCGAGATTTTCATATTTATCTTCAAGCTCAATTTCTTTGGCCACGGTTACGCCATCCTTGGTAACGGTCGGACCGCCAAAGCCTTTGTCCAAAACCACGTTTCGCCCTTTAGGCCCTAATGTAACCTTAACAGCGTCAGCCAGTTTATCAACGCCGTTTTTAAGAGCGCTGCGCGCTTCTTCATTATAAATTATTTGTTTTGCCATGTATTTAGATAACAGACGACAGACGACAGACGACAGAAACCGCCCATTCAACTATCGGCTGATTATTTTAATTATTAACTCACCTTACGCACTA
>JAGLPO010000084.1 GCA_023137275.1 Candidatus Parcubacteria bacterium
ACCTTTGCTAGTCTAGAGCCTTATTTAATATGTTTTTTTATAATTAATTAATTCTTTTATTTTAATGATTTTTCTTTCCGCTTCTTCAAATCCTTTCTGATAATATTTATCAATTTTATTATTGCTAAAATATCCCAAAAAAGTTTCTTTCCAATCACGAAAATTAATTTTCAATCCATTGGAAGGGGTTATTATAATATCAGAATTTTTTTCGATAATTTTATTCCTATATTTTAAGGACAATAGATATAGAGATTTTAAAACTGTATTAAAACGACCCTTAGCGCTTTCTTCCGCGAATTCCATTTTTAAGGTAACACTAATCACCAAGCCATTATGGCCAACTTTTTTTCTGGCAACATTAGCCGGATCGGGATTTAAAACTCCACCGTCAATTAATTCATAATTTTTATATTTAACCGGCTGCCAAATTCCGGGATAAGCGCTTGAGCCTAAAGGAATTAATAGCGGGCTACCTTTTTCAAAAGCAATCTCCTGTCCTGTTTTCAAATCAACTGCTATTATTGACATTGGAATTTTTAAATTTTCTATATCAATAACATTTTTCTGTTTAATAAATTTTTCAAGTACCCTCTTAAAGATAGAACGTCTGGCAATATAAAGCCATTTTCTTTTTCTCTTAAATTCATTTTTAATTTCTTGGCTGGAAATTCCTGAATTATATAAAATACCGACCACTGAAGCGGCTGAGCAGGTTATTAAAAAATCAATTGGAATATTGTGTTTTTTAAAAGCGTCAAGCACTCCAAGATGGGCAAATGTTTTAGCTCCTCCTCCTCCAAGCGATAAAGCGATTAACGGCCTTTTTTTATTTTGTTCGGGCATATACAATTATTTTTTTAATAAAATATCATTTTTATTTCCATCTGCCTGATCGCAGAATGGAAATTATTAAAAATAAGCCTAAAAAACTGGCGAATAAATAACCGATAATGCCGATTGCCGGATAGCCAAAAATAAAAGGGCCGATCGGCTGTGTTAAAATCAAAGAAGAGCCGACAATTAAAGCGGCGATTATCATGCTGAAAGACAGCCTATTGCTGGCGCGGTCTATTTCCAAAATTAATTTTTCCAGTCCTCTGTGTTTAAAATTAATATTGATGTCGCCCTTTCTTAAACTTTTAATCAACCATGAAAATTCTTTGGGAAGAATCTGCAAAAAATCAAATACTTCTTCAGCCGTTGCTTTGCCTTTTTTCCACAAATTAATAGGCGAGTATTTTTGGCTAATCAATTTTTTGGCAAAAGGCCTGCTGTGAGCCACCATATCAAAATCAGGATCAAGATCTCTGCCTACCCCCTCAATAGTAACCAGCGATTTCACCAGCAGGGTTAAATCACTTGGCATTTTGATTTGATGATATGCCATAATTTCTAAAATTTCTTCTATAATTACGCTAATTTTCAGCTGTTTTAGCGGAACGCCGTAATATTTATCAATAAAATTTTTGATTTCAATTTTTAATTCCCTTAGATCCATTTCCGGATCAACAATTTCCATTTGCTCCAAAGTTTTAACAATTTTATCAGTATTATTTTCAATAATCGCAATTAATAAATTTGCCATGTTGGCTATAGCGCTTTCTTCAACTCGCCCCACCATGCCGAAGTCAAGCAAAGCGATAATATTGTTTTCCATAATAAAAATATTCCCGGGGTGGGGGTCGCCGTGAAAAAAACCATCTACGAATATCTGTTTTAATATCATATCCGCTCCACGGCTGGCAATTATTTTTTTGTCAAATTTTATATTTTTTGAATTAGCCACTTCGGAAATTTTAACCCCGTTAATATATTCCATTGTTAATATTTTTGATGTTGTTAAATGCCAATATACTTTAGGAATATGAACTATTTCACTGTTTTTAAAATTTACTCTAAATTTATCAATATTGCGCCCCTCACTGATAAAATCCAGTTCTTGCTTAATTGTTTTAGAAAATTCTTTCACTATTTCTATTGGCTGATAAATATGGCCGTGTATTAACCTTTTCTCCATAAACTTAACCAAATCAAATAAAATTGAAATATCTGATTTAATGCGTTCTTTAATATTCGGACGCTGTACTTTAACTGCCACGACCTCGCCGCTTGACAGCTTGGCTTTATGCACTTGGCTCAAAGAAGCGGATGCCACGGGACGCTCATCAAATTCAATAAATAATTCATCAATCGGCCTGCTCAGCTCTTTTTTAAATATCTCTTTTACTTCCGAAAGGCTAAAAGGCGAAACCTTATCTTGCAATTTACTAAATTCTTCTACAAACTCACTAGGTATCAAATCAGGGCGAGTACTTAAAATCTGACCTAATTTAACAAAGGTTGGTCCCAGATCTTCGCAGGCCATGCGAGCTCTTTGCGGCAAAGTTAAACGCTTAATTGCTTCTTTTTCTATTTTTTTAATAAAAAACTTTTTGCCCAATTTAAAATACCGCTCTATGGCCGGCAAATTCAAAAAATAACCCAGACCATATTTGCTTAAAACAAACAAAATCTGTTTAGCGCGTTTTAAATTCTTATAATTTTGCTTTAAATTTAACATAATTGAAATTAATAAAACACAAACCATAAATACTGAATAAATTTATTCAGTATTTATCGTCTACATATAAAAAATTTTATTCTTTTTCATTGCTTAATTTTTTCTCCAGTTTCTCAATCTTGCTGTTTAAACCAATAATATCTTTCCTGCTGGGAATATTCAACTTTTTTAATACATCACAAACTGTTTTTTCAATTTTTTTCTCCATTGATTTTTTATTGTCTTCCACTTTTTCCAATAACTCTTTTACCAGTTTTGATCCTTCACCCTCAGATACTTCACCTTCTTTTACTAAATCTTTAACTAACTTTTCTGCTTTTTCCTTGGTTAATGAAGCTATACCCAGCCCCGTTAAAATTGTTTTTTTAATTAAATCAGTCATAGTTTTTATTGTTAATAATTATTTAAATATCCTTTTTATTTTTTCTACAATTTCCTTAATAAAATCCAACATATTATCACCCCCTTTCTTTTATAAGCTTTAATATTTGAGCAAGAGATTTTGTAGCTGCCTCTTCCCCGGCGCTTATTAATTCCTTGGTTTCCTGGCCATTAAAAAATTTATTCCAACCAACTAAACCTATCTCCCCTACCTTTGGCTCTATAACAACATCTCCGCTCTTTAAACAATTTTGCGCGAAATGATAACGAATTACATTTATTGCCCTTATCCCGGTTTTTGAAATTGATAAATTATCTTCATTTAAATCATTATTAAAAAATTTATTATCCAAATTAACCGCAATAACTATATCAGCGCCCATTTTTCGCGCTATATCATCCGGCAATGGATTGGACAAGCCGCCATCAGCCAGCAAATAATCGTTATATTTTATTGGTTGGAAAATAAACGGAACCGACAAGCTGGCTCTTACCGCTTTAGTAAGGTCTCCGCTGGCAATATCTATCTCCTGACCGGATATTAAATCAGTAGCAATGATAGTTAAAGGAATTTTTAAATCATCAAAACTAGACCCATTAAACCAGCCCTTTATCAAGCTTTCAACTTTATTCCCTTTAACAAATCCGCCGCTCAAAGTAGGATCAAGTATTGATAACGCGGTACGCCAA
Organism: Candidatus Parcubacteria bacterium; assembly: GCA_023137275.1. Taxonomy (GTDB): domain Bacteria; phylum Patescibacteriota; class Patescibacteriia; order Patescibacteriales; family UBA12075; genus JAGLNE01. The sequence goes on from JAGLPO010000084.1 coordinate 3,635, forward strand.
TTACTGCTTAAAGCAACTTTTTCTAATTTATCCACGTCTTTATAGGCCGCGTAATAAGCGCCGACCAAAGCGCCAATGCTTGTACCGGCGATATAATCAATTGGAATGTTATTTTTTTCCAAAACTTTAATCACGCCAATATGCGCCAATCCTTTAGCGCCCCCGCTGCCTAAAGCCAGTCCGATTTTAAATTTCTTTTTATGCTGCATATTATTAATGATTAAATTTTTCTTTCAAATCTTCTTCATCGTCGTAATCCGCAAACTCCTGATGATGCTTTGGCTCAATAAAATTATCATCTTTTTTGTGCTTGATTCCACACCAATATTTTTCAGTACGCGCGGCTATCATTTGCGTATAATTCATCAGCCCGTTTCCATAACCGCAGTAGGCGCAGTTTATCTTGTCATACCAACTAAGATATTCCAGCTTATGGCGATCAATTTTTATATATCTTGATCTTTTTATTAAGGGAATTCCGTATAGCCTAAAACAAATATTGTGATAAATTTCCGTAGAAATATCAAAAAAAACCAAAGGAATAATCATGCTATAGATAAAAGGTACGGAGATTGAATATCGCCATTTTATATTTTTATTCTCTAGATGCTTTACGTATTCCATATAAAAAATTTGTTTACCCCAAACAAATTATAACAAGGTTTACTTTTATTAAAATAATACCGTAATAATTTGGTTTGAAACTTTTTCTGAATTAATTTTTTTATTCAATAATGAGTATTCCAAGAGCAAGCCGTCCATCATTCCCATTAACAAGGAAGAAAGCATACGGCTGTCTATTTTTTTTATTGCTTTTTTGTTCGCAAACACCTCTTTAATTATCGGCTGAATTAAATCAATTGTCTGCTCCCTTGATTTAATAATATATTCGCTTATCTGGCGATTAGCCGGTGACAATTTCAAAGTTAAGGCTTTAATAAGATTTTTTTCTTTAAAACCAAAATCCAAATAATTTTTCACTAAGGCAAATATTTTCCTTTTAGCATCTTTTTCATTGGCCGCCCTAATAATAGCCGAGCTTAAGCCGATAAAAACTTCATCAAGTACTTTTTGATAAATTTCCACCTTACCGGTGAAGTGATAATACAACGCGCCTTTTGTAATGTTAACTTTTTTGGCAATATCACTCATGGAAACACCCAAATAACTATAATCTGAAAAAAGCTGCCGGGCAATATTAACAATCTGTTTTTTTGTGTCCTGAATAATATCTTGCCCCTGAATTTTAACTATTCCCATAATTTTATTATTAAAAATTAATTCACCCCGCTATCACAAAGTGGTTTTGCGGGGTTTACTAACCGAGCGGTTAGTAGATATTTATATAATATATTATAATAAAAAAGATGTCAAATTTGCTCAAACAACTTGCTTAAACAATAAAAAAACAGAATAATGATTATTCTGCCTTTAATGATTTAAAAAATAAAACAGGAAATACAACAAATTTTTTTAAATAAAAATGTACGTACATATGTACGTACATTTTTATTATATCAAAGTTTGTCTCACGAAATAATTAACGCTTGCTCCATTATGGTGCCTAACCAGCACACTTAAGTAATATTATATATTCTTAAAATTATCATTTCAAATTACTGAGCGCAAGTACCTTAATTTTCTTATTAAGATTACCGCTATCAAAATTAAGAATTATTTTTTGAACATTTAAAGGAAAAATTGTTTTAATATCTTCTAAATACAACGAGCCGTCCCTTGGCGCTTCATAAGAAAATTTACTTAAATCATAGAAAGATAGTTCATTGGGGTAATTTATTTTAGCAGGCGCGGATTTCCCGCTTAACTCTTTTAATTTACCGTTTTGCACAATAAACTCTCCGCAACGAACCCAGGCATATAACGGAAACAAACCACTCCCTGAAGGATCTAAATTTTCAATAACACAAAAATTATGATTTTTTGTCGCTGTTTTCCAGCTAAAATATTCTTGTGTTAAAAGATAGTCAGTAATAGACTTAGTCATATCAACACTGGATGAATTTTCAATAATAAATATTTTTTCAGAAATAAATTCAGCTTTTTTTTCATTCTCTCGCGCTTCTTTCATAAAATCCGAATAATTACTTTTAAAATAATAATCTAACATTTCATGGTCTGGCTCTTTTTTCAGTTTTTTAGTTTCTCTATAAATAATATAGCCATTCCCAATATTCAATTCAAAAGGCAACATAATAGGCAGCGCTATCATGGATAATGCTGATTTTTCCAACTCAGTACTGTTGCGAGTAATTAGTCCGTCTATCAAAGACATATTGTTTTCAAGTAACATCATATCAAAATTACTGCCAACATTATGCTTTTGCGCTGATAAATGTTTAAAAAATATTGCCGTATTTTTTGATGAACCGACTATTTCGCCAGTCATGTGAAAAACAGCAGTCCGCAACAATCTTTGTCCGTTTCTTATATCGTCCAATTCTTTTATCTTCTCGTTTATCATATCAATCTTCTGATTATCGTTTTTGTAAATTACAGATAACCCTTCAAAACCGCTTCGCATCATAGAATCACCTACTAACCTGACAATAAGCGTATCATTTTTAGCATCTAACATCTGATTACCGACAAATAGCAAGCTAGTCAACATATCAATTGCCTCCTCCTCAAAGTTTGTGCTTCTGTTTATTTCCGCTATCTTAACCACTCCACGGGAAAAAGCTCGCAAATTATTGAGTGGCACAATTAATTTTGTCCCCGTTTTCCTGCTTTCAACTGGTAAATATTCATCTGAGAAACTTAAATATTCATTATTGGCAATTTCGGACAATAATCGTAGCTCCTCCTCAGTTGGCGAAACATAAGATAATTTTTCTCCTTCATCTTTTATTTGCGCGTCAGCTGCTATTAAATTAATCAATTCTGTTAATTTTTTAGCTGAATTTTCATCCCGCAAGTCCCGCTTATTGGCAATAGCATCAATGTCCAATTTGTGAAAATATGTGAAATCATTTTTTACTTCAGTTTCGTTATAAACTTTTTTATAATTTATTTGTGGCAAAATCAAAATCAGACAGTAACCGACTAACATGATAGCGGTAAGGATCAGCATGGTTCGCCGCAATTTGCCAAAAAAAGCTATATAATAAACAAGTCTGGAAAAATAATAATATATATACAACAACAAAATACTGCCACTCAACAAAAAAAATCCCACACGCAAACCTTTAAAAATCACTAAAAATAAAAAGGCAGCCAATAGCAAAAGAAAAATATTAACTGCATAAAAAAACAATATCAACCGATATTGATTATTAAATAGCTTGTTGTTTTTCTGTTTTACAATTTTTACAGCAAAAACAAAAGAAACAGTCAGAATAGCTAATCCAAAAAATTTCGTGATCAGTAAAATGTCAAACAACTTTTCCGAGTTTAAAATTATATTAACCAATAAATAATAAACCCCGATTGCCATACTAAAAAAAGGGCATGCAAGGCAAATAATTTTACTGAAACTAAATATACTTTTTTATTCATTTGATTGATTTGGTTATATATTATAATTATATTACAAAAACCTCAATTCCAACTTTTCTTTTACCTCCTCCCAATTTTTAATTTTACTCTTTAACAAATCATAAAACTTTTTATCGTGATTTTTGTATTTCATGTGGCACAGCTCATGGGTAATAACATAATCAATACATTCCTTTGGCGCTTGAATAAGCACTGGATTTAAAATTATCTTTTTATGATTTAGAAAACTGCCCCATCTTTTATTCATCTTCCTGATAATCAACTTTGTCTCAAAGTCATAATCAAAATTTTTCAAAACTTTTATATATTGATCTCCAAAAATTTTAAACGCTCTTTGGCCGTACCAATTCTTTAACAATTTTTTATTATATTTCTTATTGTCTGTTCTCTTTGTAGTGTGCAATAATATTCTGCCAAATTTTAATTTAACATCATCCTTCTCCACTTTTTTAATATACAGCTTATACTGTCTGCCTAAATACAAAAAACTTTCCCCGGAAATATATTCTTTTTTATTTTTATTTTTAAACTTCCTGAAATATAACAATTGCTTCTCAAGCCACTTCCATTTATTTTTTAAAAATTTCTGTATTTTTTCATCACTGCAATTAGCCGGACACTTTAAAACGATTCGCAGGCTTGGCTGGACAATCAAACTTATAGTCAATCTTTCCTGTCTTACTAAATAATATTCGTATGAATAGCTCCCGTATTTAAAAATATGCTTCTCCATATTAAAATAGTTGATAATTTTCAGCGGCCAGCTTGATGGCCTTGTTAATTATATTTTTAATTTCATCGCCTGACAGCGCAATGCCTTGACTGATTACAACTTCGTCATACAAATAGTCGTCTAATTTATTATAAATAATTCTTTTTACCTCGCTATTTCTGTACCAATCCACAATTGCTTCTTTTTTCAAACAATCAAAAACATTAATAATTATATCTATATATTTATCTTCAGATAGCTTGTGTTTTGCAAAATCTTCTTCTAAATTTCTAAAAAATATATCAGCTCCTTTTTTATCCTGAACCTTTGCCGGAATAGTGTCGTCTTTTTTGTTTAACACTTCGTCCTCAATTAATTTCATTTGCTTAAGCGCCTCAATATCGGCGAGTTTCTTTTTTCTCATTTTTTCCAAAATCTCGTTAATTTTATCGGAGAATTTTTGATAAAAAATCGGATCAGTTTCTAGCTGTTCTGTAATTGTCCTTTGTGTTTGAGCCGCGATCGCCTCAGCCTTGGATTTATCAGATCCCATTTCTTCAACCGCCTTGTCAAACGCTTCTCTGTCTGTCACGGTGATCTGTTTTGTCAAAAGTTCCGCTTCTTCGGCTTTAATATTATCATCCATTATTTTAATAAGGGCTTGCTTATATTTATCAAAATCAACCCGATCAGCATATCGGACGCTGGCGGTCTTTCTAAGTTCCATAAATTTCTTTAATTCACTGCGATAGGTTTCAAGATTTTTAAATTCATGGACAAAATCCCGCAAAACCATGCATTCATTAAAACTTTTTAAAAATGAATTCAGCGCGTCGTAAAATTCTTTTCTGCGCGGCTCTTCTTCCAGGTGTTGAATATAAGCCTCGTCGTCGCCCTTAACTGTTTTAAAAAAATCATGCAAAATACTATAATTTTTTTCTAACTCCTCAATCTTTTCGTTTACATCAATTAACGTTCCCTTTACGTCATTCTCGTCATAGTTTCCAAAAAGTTCCATGGCAATTTTTATGTTCTGCGCGTTTTCTGAATAATCAATAATGTACCCGGCCGATTTTGGCAATATCTTGTTTTCATATAATCGATTAACCCGGGCAATCGCCTGAAGCAGGTTGTGGTCTCTGAGTTCTTTTGCTAAATACAAAACCGTGTTTCTCGGAGCGTCAAAGCCGGTTAATAATTTATCAACCACTATTAATATTTCCACTCCGTCATCGTTGTGTTTAAAGCTTTCAATAACCTCTTTTTCATAGGACAATAAACTCTGATGGCTTTCTTTGATTTTTTTCAAATATGCCTCCACATCTTTTTTATGTCCGTCTTCTTCACTGATAATTCCGCTTTCATCCGACACCACCAACGATGTTGCAATTTTACCGCTATTATCAAAAAATTTTTGAAACAGCATAGCGGAAAACTTTGACGGAGCAACAATCTGAGCTTTTAATCCTGTATCTTTAAATTGCTTAATATAATGTTTTTCAATATCATAAGCAATCTCGGCAATGCGTTTTGGATTGTCTTTTAATATTTTATTTTCGATATTCCTTTGTAGCTGCTTTTTTTGCTTATCGCTCAAACCCTCTGTTAACCTTTCTGTCTGTCTGTCAACTTCTTTTCGGTCTTGTTTCAGATCTACATACCGACCCTCATATATTAAGGGCAAAATAATACCATCAGCCAAAGCATCATCAATGGTGTACTTATCAATAAATGATCCGAATTTATATTTAGATTTTTCGTTTTTAAGCAATGGTGTGCCGGTAAAAGCAATATAACAGGCGTTAGGAATTATTTTGTTCATTTCCAAGTTTGCCATTCCGCTATGAGACCTATGTCCTTCGTCAATTAATACAAATATATTTTTATCCAAATCTGTTACGTCTGTTTTCTTTTTTCCGGCTGTATGAAATTTATGAACCAAAGTAGTCACAACCCTTAAATCCTTTTTCTTAATTAAACTAACCAAATGTTCGCCGCTTCTTGTCTGAATTGTATCCTTTTTTAATCCGCTATTTTGAAAAGTGGTTTTTATTTGCCTATCAAGATCCTTCCTGTCTGTTACAATCAGAACTCTCGGATTTGATATGTGCGGATTTTCTATCAATGCTTTTACAAACATAACCATAGTTAATGATTTTCCCGACCCTTGAGTGTGCCAAACCATACCGCCCTTGCGCCGTTCACC
>JAGLPO010000085.1 GCA_023137275.1 Candidatus Parcubacteria bacterium
AGTTCAGTATATCCAGGACTAATCAGATCAACGATTTGACGGATTGCGGTTTCAATTTCATCGTCTGATTTGCCTTTGCCAATTGGCTCAAATTTTACCAAGCGAGCTTTGACAGCTTGAAAAAATCCAACTTCTTCTTTTATCTTCATTGCCTCCACGCTCGGCACAGCTAAGGCAAAAGACTTGGATAAAGTGTCAACTTGTCGTACAAAACGATTTTTCCCATCTTGCAAACCAAGCACAAATTCCTGTGCTTCCAAAATTACTGTTAATTTTTCTGCTGTTTCCGCTTTAAAATATCGCGGATAATCAAATTCACGCATCATCTGCGACACAATTTCATATTTTTCTAGCATTGCGGCAATCGCCTCAGCCTGATCCAAGGTGGGCGCACCTTTGCCACCACTGGCAGAATACACGGCTAAAGCATTGCGCAAATCAGTGGCAATGCCAATATAGTCAACTATCAAACCACCCGGTTTGTCTTTGAAAACCCGATTCACGCGAGCAATCGCCTGCATAAGATTATGCCCGCGCATTGCCTTATCAATATACATGGTATGAAGACAAGGCGCGTCAAAACCGGTCAGCCACATATCGCGCACTATTACCAATTTTAATTCATCCTCAGAATCCTTAAAGCGTTCTGCCAGAGCCCTACGGTCTTGTTTGGTGGTATTATGTTGCTGCCAATTTTCCGGATCAGAAGAGGCGGAAGTCATCACCACTTTGATTGCACCTTTCTTTTTATTTTTATTGCCCCAGTCAGGTTTTAATTTTACAATCTCGTCATGAAGTTCTACTGCAATCCGCCGGCTCATTGCCACAATCATGCCCTTGCCAATATTGACTTTCTGCCTTTCCTCAAAATGCTCAACAATATCTTTGGCTACATCCTTAATTCTATCCTTATGCCCGACAATCGCCTCCAACTGTGTCCATTTGGCTTTGGCCTTTTCTTTGGCCGTTGATTCCTCGCCTTCCGTAATTGATTCTACTTCCAAATCCAACTTCTCTTTTTCTTCCGGCTTCAAATGCACTTTGGCCAATCGTGATTCATAAAAAATTTTCACGGTTGAACCGTCCTCCACGGCTTGAGCCACATCATAAATATCAATGTAATTACCAAATACTGCCGGAGTGGAAGCGTCTTCTTTTTCAATCGGTGTTCCGGTAAAACCGATAAATGACGCGCTCGGCAAGGCGTCGCGCAAATATTTGGCAAAGCCGTAAGCTGTCCGCGTGCCTATTTCATTGCCAGCTTCGTCTTTTTCATAAACTGTCTTGGCGGCAAAACCATATTGGCTCCGGTGCGCCTCATCGGCCATCACCACAATATTTTTCCTATCCGAAAGCAAATCAAATTCTTCACTGCCGTTTTCCGGAAAGAATTTTTGAATCGTAGTAAAAACGATTCCACCACCAGCGGTTTTGAGCAGCTCCTTCAAATGCCCGCGACTTTCCGCCTGTACCGGCTCTTGCCGTAAGAGTTGTTTGCTCCCCGCGAAAGTATCAAAAAGTTGATCGTCCAAATCATTTCTATCAGTGATCACCACAACTGTCGGATTATCCATAACCAATACGATTTCTCCTGTATAAAAAACCATGGATAGCGACTTGCCCGAGCCTTGCGTGTGCCATACTACTCCGGCCTTACGGTCGCCTGATTCAGAAGTAGCTTTTCTGGTAGACTCCACTGCTTTCTTGACCGCAAAATATTGATGATAAGCCGCAATCTTTTTGACTGTTTCAACAAATGTCTGCCCGGTTTCTGAGTCCTCTCTTTTTGTCCGCTCAAATACAGTAAAATGTTTAATCAAATCTAATAACACCTGCTTATCAAACATTCCTTTGATGATAGTTTCAACTTGCGGCACCACCACTTTGTCTTCAGTCTTGCCGTCTCTGGTTTTCCAGGCCATAAAACGAGTCCAGCCTGCGGTCAAAGACCCGGCCTTGGCATCCAGCCCGTCGGAAGCGATAAGTAAAGCATTATAATAAAATAAAGCCGGAATGGCTTTTTTATAATTCTGTAATTGGGTAAACGCTTTTTTAACGGTTGCATTCTCATCAGCTGGATTTTTGAGTTCAACCACGACCAAAGGCAAGCCATTCACAAACAAAACCACATCCGGACGCTTGATTGTCTCGCCATTTACAACCGTAAATTGATTGCAAACTACAAAATCATTATTCTCTGGCTTTTCCCAGTCAATCAGCCACAATTTATTTCCCCGCATGCCGTCCTCAGTCAAAAACTCCGCTTCAATCCCGTCCGTTAACATCTGATGAAAAGTTTCATTATTCTCCACCAAATTCTGTGTCGGCAAATTCATAACCGCTTTGAATGCTTGCTCGTGCACTGTTTCCGGCTTATGTGTATTAATCCGCGCAATTGCTTTCTTAAGCCTGTCTTTTAAAACAACATTGCTTAAATCATTTCCCCGCTCCACTTCCCACTCTTCCGGCGAAAGATAAGAAAAACCTTGCTTCTCCAAAAGCTCAATTACATAATCTTCAATTTTTGATTCGGTTATTTTTGCAGACATATATTTCGATATTCCTTTAATATTAGTGTGAAATGTTAAATTAAAAATTTTTGACAATTTTTGTTGACAATTTTAGATTTTTTTGCCAAGATATGCTATAATCTAATTAGCTGATATACCATGTGTATAAACAGCACTTAAACCGTTCCATTTGGGGGCGGTTTTTGCATTTCATAGTATTTATCTCTCTCTTGAATTAACTGTTCTTTTCTATAAGGGTAATTAACGAAATAAGCTGTTACTAAATAAAATCTATTTTTTATGTTGGTTAAAATGACCACATAATCATAGTCCTCCATAAAAAATACTGTGTTACTTTTCTTGCCGCGATTATACCGTGTATTTTCCCAAACAGATACCACTTCATGGGTATGATTTTCAATCATTGGTTTTATCCAACAGACTCTTTCACATCTCAATAATGAGATATTTTCTATATCAATTCTACTATAATCTTTAATTTTATCTTCTGTAATTAAATGCCAAAAACAAGCCGGATAATTGTTAATTTCCCGGTTATCAAATATAACTGGTTTACTATTGTAATGCAATCTGGAATCAATAAAATCTCTTTTAAAAATATTATGCAAATGATCTAGATATTGATCTAAATCAGAATTAAAATTTGAAAAAGGGATAATTTCCGGAAGCCATTCTGGTGTACTCATAAATTATTATTGCCAGTCCAATGGAAAATATTAAATTTTTCCTCGCTTGGCCAAGTCTTTTTTGTTAAACTAAAACCGGAACGTTTTTTAACTTGTTCTACAAGAGCCAATTTTGCCGGGCTTTGTAAACCTGATCTGTTGGCAAACTGTACGGATCCTAGCAGTAAATCAGCTAATTGCAATATGTTTATTTCATGTGATCGTACTTGTTGTATTTTTTTCAAAATACTTTTTTCAAAATCATGAAGATAGTTACATATAACTTCATGTAATTTATCAATTTTCTCCTGACTTCGTGTGTCTTTAATATCAACATAAATATTAAATCCGCCCTTAGCTGGTATTATTCTTCTTAGTAATTCATAGTACATTTTATAGTAAAAATCATCATGATTTTGATTGAACTTTTTATGATCCAATATGTCTTTATTTAATATAACTACCCGAAAATTTAAATTCTCATTATCAAAGAAATAATCAATAACGTCTTGGTAGAAAGCTAATTTTGCTGGAGATACCTTTGTCCATTTTATTTCAAATTCAGCGGACAACCCATGTCGCTTTTTTAATTCCCGTACTCTTTCATTTACGTTTCTTACTTCTTCCATTGGGCACCAAACAGCCCCCAAGCCCATTAGCTTAGCAGGAGCGTTCTCTAAATGATTTGTTTCGTCGCAATAAATATTATAGATTTGAGACATATATTTATTTAAAAAAATTTATTATCCATTTAACATTTTTCCAGGCCATTGAAAAATCTATTGCTACCAAAGTTAATAGCGTCACAATAAGCGATAAAATTTTATATTTCCATTTTACACTTAATATTAATTTTATAACCTGCAAAATAAATTTTACTATTGACCAAGTCCAATATAGTGGATTAAACAATTTCCAATAATTTAATCTACCGGAAATAAAATTATTCATCTGATATTTCGCATTGAATCTATCTAAAATTTCAATCCATGTGAACTTATTCTCCATCATAAATTCCTCGGGAGTATACGAACTTAAAATTGCCTCCTCTTGTTCTGTCTTGCCGTTTGGTAAATGAATCTTAATAACACCTTCATTCTGTAATTTTAATAAAATTCTTTTTTCTTCGTCGTCTGTTAAAAAACCTTCACCTACTACGTCAGTATTAAAATCAAACCTTACCCATTTTGAGTTTGGATTTATTTCACTATCTTCTTTTATCTGACGCATTACTTTTGCGATTTTCTCTTTCGGTTTCATCAGCTCATTTAACTCTCACCTCCCCACTCATCAACTTTGGCAAAAGCGTATCGCGGAGACAAAAGAGGGTTTGGATTTGATTATAGTTATTAAATATTTTTTTATCCATTGAATTTGTTATTTTTTCAAAACTATCCACCACTTTATTATTACTGGGCAGAACTACTTCAATATTTGAAAAACTATCTTTATTAATTGAACCAAAAACTGTACCATCTGCTTCAAATTTTTCAAATATATCCTTCAATGATTTAATTTTATAAAGACAATAAGATTTATATTTACTCCTAACCGCTCCCAACCCACGCCCGATACAACACTGATCAAAAGCAACATTAATATCTCCAACTGGTGCCCGCACGCTAACCAATACATCAAATTTTTTAGCAATTCTTTTAGGCTCAGTAGTATACAGTCTAACCTTTGGAAATCTTTCTTGAAATTCAGCTCGCCCTTGAAAGAATATCATTCCGTCTCCTGTTTCGTTATAGGTTTCACCTTTCGGTGATTGCCCCATAATTATTTCGAACTCATCTCCAAGCTTCCCAACTCTCCACCCCTCCGGTATCTCCCCCAACTCCGAACCCGCCTTCGCTAAAGCTTCGGCGGACAAGTCAATCATTTTTCCACCGCTAAACTTATACGGCTTGCCGTTTTTATTTGGGAATTCAAACTCCACAAACCATTGCTTAAAAATCGTCTGCGCGATTTTTTCCAAGGTCTCATTCTGCTTTCGCAATAATTCAATCTTATCATCCAAAGAACTTAAAACTGCCGCGATTGCCTTTTGTTCTACTTTTAATTCAGGTACCAAAACTAGAAATTTTCTTAATTCGATCCCACTTATAGAATCAAAAACTGTTCCTGTTGCATTTTTCAAGATGTCTTTTTCTAAATATCTCAACAAGTAATAAAGAAACTCTTGTTCTCCATTTTTCATTATCAATCCAGCGTTTCCTCTTCCTATGCAACACTTATTTTTTGTAAAATTTACTCTTCCAACTGGAGCTCTAACACTAAAAAGAATACTGTTAGCATCAACAATCTTCGTGGGAGAATTTGTAAAACTTTTTACAGAAATATATTTATTACCAAACTCAGTCACTCCCTGATAAAAAGGTAGGCCATCACCAATAAAATTATAGCTTTCTGAAACTGGAGATTGGCCCATTATTATTGTGGTAATTTTATCTAAAGTTGTTTCTTTCCAACTATTCATAACTTATTTTTTAAATCCGCTTCAATTTTATTCAGCGTAATTGATATATTTTTTAGTGCCTCAGATGCTTTATATTCAGCAGGTTCTCCGATTTGCCTCTCCTTCAAAGACTTAAAGTCCACAATATAATTTTCTTTATATTTTACGCTGCTAATAGACCTATAGTCAATTGAAATTATTAACTCAATATTATTTAGCTCTTTTACTCTATCAACAAGGCTAACAAAAGGAATTCTTATTTCTTGTTGAGGTACTAGATTCTTTATTCCATTTTTTATAAAACTAATTTCAGAAAGCTTATCTTTATTGTTAAACAAATCCATATCACGATTCAATTCAAATTTTACCTCCCTAGCAACATCATTGCTATAATTCTTAACTATCAAATCAACCATATTAACCCATTCTTTTCTTTGCTCTATATATATTACTATCCTTGGTCTATTCCTACTTTCTTCTGACTTCTTCATCAATTTAACTGTCTCTCTTGTTTGCCACGCATAATAAGCAGTTATAATAACTAAGACAACTGTTGAACTTGCTTGTATCACACTCGACCAATCAATTGTCATATTTTTTACTAATATTAATTACATGTTTTTCTGACATCAAAAAAACAATGATGATAACTATATTAAATACTAAACCCAACTTTCTTAAGTTGTTTTTTTATTTCTTCATTCAGCTTCACCTCCCCCGCCATCTGTCCCTTCAATTCTTTAGTCAAGCTCGCCATCTTTTCCTCAAACGGAATTCCGTCATCTTCTTCGTCTGGAATGCCGACATAACGGCCCGGTGTGAGAATAAAATTATGCTTCTCCACCTCATCCATCTTGGCAGATTTACAAAAGCCCTTAATATCTTCATATTTACTTTTCTTTTTACACCACTCATGATAAGTGTTGGTAATTTTGCTCATATCCTCCTGAGTAAATTCCCGGTGTGTACGATCAACCATAAATCCAAGCTCACTGGCATCAATAAAAAGAATCTCGCCAGTGCGCTTGCGGTCACCATTGCCAGCTCGCTTTCTCGAAATAAACCAAACGCAAGCCGGAATGCCAGTGTTATAGAATAATTGTTTAGGCAAAGCTACGATACAATCAACCAAATCTGCTTTCACAATTGATTTGCGGATCTCGCCCTCATTGGAAGTATTGGAAGAAAGTGAGCCATTCGCCAAAACTAAAGCCATAATACCTTTAGGTGAAAGGTGATAGATCATATGTTGCATCCAGGCAAAATTAGCATTGCCAACCGGTGGCAAACCAAATTGCCAGCGTGGATCCTTTCGAAGTAGCTCACCAGCCCAATCACTGTCATTAAACGGTGGGTTGGCTAAAATATAATCTGCTTTCAAGTCTGAATGAGCATCTTTTAAAAACGAACCCTCACTATTCCAAGCCACCTGCGTACCGTCAATCCCGCGAATCGCCAAATTCATTCGACAGAGTTTCCAAGTGGTTTGGTTTGATTCCTGCCCGTAAATTGAAATATCATCTACTTTGCCGCTATGCTCTTTGACAAATTTTTCACTCATTATAAACATCCCACCCGAACCGCATGCCGGATCATAAACCCGACCCTTGTACGGCTCAATCATTTCTACCATCAATCTGACAATTGATTTTGGAGTGTAGAACTGTCCGCCTTTCTTTCCCTCCGCATTAGCAAACTCGCCTAGAAAATATTCATAAACCCGGCCAAGTAAATCTTTTGACCTAGATGCCTCATCCCCCAAGGCGACATCACCAATCAAATCAATCAAACCGCCCAACGCTGTTTTATCCAGATTAGGCCGAGCATAAACTTTAGGCAATATTCCTTTTAAACTCGTATTATTCCTCTCAATCACCTCCATAGCATCGTCCAGATCCATCCCAATATTCGGCTGTTTGGCCCGGGAATGAAGATATGACCAACGTGCCTGTGGCGGAACAAAGAAAATATTCTCTGCCTTGTATTCATCAATATCTTCCGGATCTGCTCCCTCATAGTCGCCTCTGCCTTCTTTTAATTTATTAAAGTGCTCTTCAAATGAATCGGAAATGTACTTAAGAAAAATCAAACCCAAAACCACATGCTTATACTCGGCTGCGTCAATATTTTTGCGCAGTTTATCAGCAACTTTAAATAAAGTTTTTTCAAATGATTGATTGTTGTTGTTTTTTGACATTTTAATCTATATTTTAATCATGATTATAATCTATATTTCCATTCTACCACCCTTAACCAAAAAAATAAAAAAATCAGTTAGAAAAAAATTAAAAATTAAAGGTAATTATAATTAAATTTACCTAAAATTAAACAAGAAATCAATATTTTCTTTAATTTTTTCTTGATTTGATAATATTATTGTGCTATACTATATACAACAGGTAATTTCCCTATACGTGGGCTTCCGGAATGGTTGCTCGTAAATAGCGTATGGGGTTCTGTTATTTACGGGAATAGCGGATTCTCCTCCGCTATTTTTTGTTTGATAATATTATAATAGCTATCATCGCCATACTGCCATTTGCGAAAAATCGACCAACTAACAAAATCAACAGCCTGCAAAGACCTCTCTTCAAACGGAGTTCTGATTTCTATTGAAAGTTTTAATTTATGATTATTAATCGCGGAATTTTTTAAATAATTTTTAAAATTTAAATTTAAAAATTTATTAGTTTCCTTTCTGGATGCAATTAAACTTATAGGCTTATTAATATCTATTAACTTCTTTGTACAAATTCGATCCAAAAGAATATTTGTTACATAATTATATAAAACTTCTTTTTCATTCTGCAATTTAGTATAGACCCTTTCTTTATTCAAATATATAGTCATAATTGAACAATCACTATCATTCAATCTTTTTAAAAGACGTTGTCTGGTTATCGGCTTTTCATGATAGGCGTGTAACACACCGCCTCTTTTTTTATATTTCTTTTTTAATTCAGCGTGAGTTTTTGAAACAATTTTTTCTATTTTTCTTTTTTTAGGGGCAAAAAGACAGGTTATAATAAAAATTTTTGATGTTCTCTTTTTGGAAAAATCAAAACCCAAATCTCCGCTTTCGTCTAAAAATATATATGCCATGTCTTAATTAATAGATTTAAAATTATCCTGAGTAATTACTATATGATCCGCTGTTTCAATCCCCAATATCTTTCCCGCCTCTTTAAGCCTCTTTGTCAGTTCCAAATCCGCTTCACTCGCCTCCGTCCCCCCGCTCGGATGATTATGCGCCACAATAATACTCGCCGCCAAATGCTCAAATGCCGGTTTAAAGACTTCGCGGGGATGCACCAGATTCGCATTCAAGGTTCCTATTGAGATCGTCTCCTTATGGATCAGCTGATTGCGCGCATTCAAATACAAAACCACAAAATGCTCTTTTTTAGCAATCCGCAATTCCTGCAACTGCGCCACCGCGTCCTTGGCAGAATTGATCGTTGGTAAATTATTATCTTCCACCTCCAAAGCCCTCTTGGTCAGCTCAAACGCCGCCAACAAACCGCAGGCCTTGCTTGAATTAATTCCCTTAATCTTTAAAAGGTCTTCGTACGCAAGCGCCAAAAGCTTTTTCATCGGGAACTTGCGCAATATTTCGGCTGACACCTCAATTACATTCTTGCCGGCATAACCGGTCCGAAGAAGAATCGCCAAAAGCTCCTTATCCTTAAGCCCGGTTGGACCGCGCTCAATTAACTTCTCCCGCGGACGTTCGTGCCGCGGCAAATCTATTATTTTCATATATAACCGTGGGAAAGGCGGTTATAATTTATAATTATTAATTTATATATATACCATAAACCGATACATCAGCCAAAAATGGCTAAAGCTGCCTGCCATTACCAGAATATGAAAAATCTCATGCATTCCAAACCAGCGGAAAAGGGGTATAAGCTTATCCAGGCTAAAGAAAAGAACGCCGACAGTATAAAATATACCTCCCAAAAAAAGCCAGGTAATACTGGCCGAAGAAAATACGTCCCATAAGACCGGCAGTGCTATAACCGCTAACCAGCCCGTAAAAAGATAAAGCAACACGGCCTGCCAACTCTTTATCCTGATCTTAAAAATTTGGATAAATAAACCCAGCAAAGCAAGGCCCCAAACCAAGCCGAAGATAGTCCAGCCCCATGGCCCCCGAAGCGGCAAAAGTACAAGCGGCGTATAGGTTCCGGCAATCAAAATAAAGATAAAAGACAAGTCCACCCTTAAAAATATTTTTTTAAGCCGGCTGGTTTTAGGAATGAAATGGTAAACAGTGCTGGCCAGATATAATAAAACTAAGCTTGCCCCAAATATTGAAAAACCTGTCACATGCCAGGCAGTGCCGTGTTTGGCAGCCGCCACTATCATCAGGACTAATCCGGCGATTGAAAGCATTAAGCCGATAAAATGCGTCAGGCTGCTGATCGGTTCATTATTATTTAAATCAATCTTCATAAATATATAGTGATATTACATTATTTGAATTACTAAAAATTATTCCAAAGGGAAAAAACCGGAAAAAATTGTTTAATATGTCCTTAATTTACCATTTTAACCCTAGTTTTGCAAGAAAAAACCGCCCCTAAAGGCGATTATTGGTCGGGCTGCCGGGAGTTGCCCGCCATTTCGCTTCGCGAAGGCGGATGACTCGCTCACACGCGAGTCAAACCCTATGTTTGTCGGAGCGAGAGGAATTGAACCTCCGCTACAAGACCCCCAGTCTCGCGTACTACCATTATACTACGCTCCGAATACTGTTTTAATATCACTTAAAATGAATTACCGGCTATGGCTGAGCTGGTTGTGTCCACAATAAAATTTACCAAAGTAAAAGATACTAAAATAATTGCTAATCCGATCAATCCTGAACTAAGTGTTGCCTTGGCAGTTGCCAAACGATCTTCATTGCCCATTGATACCATCCAGCGAAAACCGCCCCACAACACCACGGTTACCGCGATAATACCTAAAAACGTCATAAGATATTTTACTCCGTCCACCAACGTATTTCTGGGATCATTATCGCCAAAGCCGGTCAGGCCCAGGTCAGCGGCATATTCCATGCCCAGATCAGGCGCAGCCGCGACCAGTCCTGGCAAGGTTATAATGAATAATATAACAACAGTAATAATACTTTTCATGCTTTTATACTAAAAGACTTTTAAAACAGTCTCTAAACTTATTGCATAGTAACTATAGCAAAAGTAAGCGCCTAATACAAATAACAAATTAAAGCTAGGCAAATTTCTTTAGAGACTTGTTAAACAGTCTCTTAATAAATCTGTATATAAAAAATAATAAAAAATAATAAACTATACTTATCCCGGCGTTGATATCTGCTTCAAACCAGCTAAATGGCAGTAATGATAATTTTTCACTGACAAATACTATATAATTGATCATTAATTCCAAAGGCATAAAAATAAGCCGGCTAAACACAGGAAAAATAGCTGTTAATAAAATCCCAAGCGTGGCCAGGCCGATAACAATTGGCAAGCACCAAAGAATCAACAAATTTGTCAACGGCGCGATCAGCGATATTGTGCCAAAATTATTCGCGATGATCGGCCAGGTAGCCAACTGGGCGACTAAAGAAACACTAATAATACCCAAAGCGCTTTTTACTATTTTGCTGTTAAGCTTAGGCAGGATCTTTTTGCGCCCGGCCTCCAGTATCGGGAAACCGTAAACAATCCCCATAACCGCTAAAAAAGACAACTGCCAGCCGATATCATCCCAAAAAAGGCGCGGATTAAAAACCAGTAATATTGTTGCCGCCAAAACAATTGAATTAGTAATACTATTAAGCCTACCGGACTGAAGAGCCAAAAGAACCAAAAAACCCATGAATGCTGCCCGCAGCGCGCTGGGCGGCAAGCCGATCAAAATTACGTAAAATATTAAAAATACCGTAGCCAAATAAAAAGCCAGCTTGCGCGTAAGTCCGAGCTGAAGCAAAACGAGCATTACCATGGCGGAAATAATGCTAATATGCATTCCGGAGATCGCTACAATATGGCTGATGCCGGCTTTAGAAAAAACTTGCTTTAGCTCGGCCGAAATCCCTTGCTTGTCACCAAGCACGATGGCGCGGACAACCCCGGCACCAGGCTCATTAAGACCGCGGCTGAAATTCGCGCGCAATTTATTTTTTAATTTATAAATTGACGAATAAATAATATTCCCCTGTCCTTGATCCAGCTTAATAATTCGCGGATAATAGCAAACGGAAAAAATATCATGGCGCGCTAAATATTTATCATAAGCAAAACCATTAAACATCTCCGGCTCCTTAAGCTCGCAAGTAAATTTAATCAGGTCGCCATACTGATATTTTGGATAAAGATTTGTTGTTACCAATACCTTGCCTTTAACCGCCAGATCTTCTCTTTTTAGTAATACTTTTTTACTTTCAACTTTCAACTTTGTGTTAGTTTCCCTTAAGTCCGGTTCGCTAATAATAATACCTTCAACTTCAACTGTTTCACCATTATAGAACCAGATCTTGTCCAATGTGTTTGTCGGAATTGATAAAGAAAAACGCCAAATCCCTAAAAAGAAAAAAAGTCCGATAAAACCAACTAATCGCAATTTTTTGTTTGGCCAAATAATAATCAGGCAGACGATCAAGTAATTGCTAACACCAAACCAAAGCAGAGATATTGCAAGAATTGATTCGGGTATAAATCCAGCCAGTGCTATACCAATTATAAAACTTACGCAAGAGTATAAAAAAACTTTCGCCCGGGAAAGGTGAAAATTTTCACTATCCATTGTTATGTGTTATGAGTTGTGAGTTGTGGGTTATGAGTTGCGAGCAATGTGCCGTAAATATTCCTCCATAAACTTCTCCAGATCCCCGTCCAGAACCGCGTCAATGTCCTGGGTTTCATAATTGGTGCGGTGGTCCTTGACCATTTTGTAAGGCTGCATCACATAGCTCCGGATCTGCTTGCCCCATTCCGCCTTTTGCGCTTCGCCGCGCAATTTCCGCTCACGCGCTTGTTTCTCTTCCTCTTCTTTTTTAAATAATTTGGACTTTAATATTTTTAACGCGGTTTCCTTATTCTGGTGCTGGCTGCGCTCATTCTGGCAAACAACAACTATCCCGCTTGGTTCATGCTTAACGCGCACGGCCGAGTCAGTGGTGTTTACGCCTTGACCGCCCGGCCCGGATGATTTAAAAACATCCACGCGGATATCACTGTCTTTAATTTCTATCTTCTCGGTTTCCGGAAGCTCGGGAATTATTTCCACCAGCGCGAAAGAAGTGTGGCGCATGGCTTCGGCGTCAAACGGACTGATCCGCACCAAACGATGCACGCCGGATTCGCTTTTTAAATACCCGTAAGACCAGCGCCCCTTAACACGCATGGTCACGCTCTTAATGCCTGCTTCCTGGCCAACAGTACGGTCAATAATTTCCGCCTGCCAGTTCATTTTTTCTATAAACCGAAGAAACATCCGCTCCAGTATCTGCGCCCAGTCCTGCGCGTCCACCCCGCCGGTGCCGGCATGGATTGAAAGAATGGTATTGGCCTCGTCATATTTAGAGTTAAACAAAACATAGAATTCCAATTTTTCAAATCTTGTCTTTAATTCTTCAAATTGCGCTTGCGCTTCTTCGGCTATTGAGTCATCGCCCTCCTCTTGCCCGACCGCTACCAGCTCTTCCAGATCAGTGATCTCGCGCTTAAAATTTGTCCACTCACGAACTTCCTTTTCCAGCTCTTCAGCTTGCTGGCTTATTTTAACGGCTTTTTTCTGATCATCCCAAAATCCCGGAATATTCATCTCTTGCCTCATTTCCACGGCTTGAGCTTCTTTGCGGTCAATATCCAAAAGCTGCCAGGTTTTTAAAACCCGCTCCCGCAAAATCTCTAAATTTTTTAATAAATTTTCCATGGTTACGAATTACAAATCAATTACGAATTTTGTAATTTAAGTTAACACGATTACACCCATTACAATAAGAATAGCAGCTATAATTTTCCTGGCAAAATGTTGTTTTTCCTGGTGTATAAAATAGGCGACAATTACATTCAATAAAACCGTTATTACCTGCAAAGGGATAATCAGACAGTAGTGACAAAATCCAAATAATTTTTTCTATTAATAATTTTATACTCCGTATTTTTGTAAGCGCTAATCCAGTCCTTGGGAGCGCTTACTTTTTTATTTTCCGACCATTTAAATTCATAGCCGAAAAGTTTTCCGTCATATTCTTCAATTAAATCAATTTCTTTACCGTCATAAGTGCGCCAATAATAAAAATTGCGGTACATTTGATCGTAAGCGCATTTTTTTATTCTTTCCATAAATACAAAATTTTCAAATAAGGCGCCGACATCATCTCTGTCTTCAATATTATTGAATTGTCCGATAATGGCATTTCTGATTCCGTTGTCATAAAAATAATATTTAGATTTTCCGGTTATTTCTTTGCGCAAATTTCTGCTAAATCCGCCAAGCCGTTTAATAACAAACCCTTTTTCCAATAAATCAAGATATCGTTCAATTGTTCTGATATTTATATTTAACTTATTTGCTAATTCATTTAAGGATACTTGATGTCCAAGTTGAAAAGCCAAAAGCTGTAATAATTTTAGCAACAGCTGCGGAGATTTTACTTTTTCCAGCGCCAAAATATCTTTTAACAAATATGAATTTGCTATTTCTGTTAAAACTTCAATTTTTTCTTTTTTATCAAACGCGGTAATTATTTCGGGATAAGAGCCAAAAACCAAATATTCGTTTAATTTTTCTTTAAGCTCATAATCGCTATATTTTAATTTAAGCTCTTTTTGCGATAAAGGATAAAGGATAATTGTTTTTTTTCTTCCGGTTAAAGGTTCGCCGATTTGTTGTGATAATTCAAATGAAGATGATCCGGTTGCGATAACATAAATATTATCAATCTGATCAACAATTATTTTCAGTCCCATGCCGATATTGGGAATTTGCTGCGCTTCGTCAAGCGCGATTAATTTATTGCCGGCAACATATTCTATGATTCGGTGGAAGTCTTGCGATTTTAAAATGTCTTGCAATCGCAAATTATCACCGGAGTCCAGTTTATATTTTAATTTTGTGTTATTTAAAAAATTTTTCAAAAGCGTGGTTTTGCCAATCCGCCTAGGACCATATATCACCAAAACTTTATTCTTTTTGATTAACTTTTCAAGATTATATATTCTTTTAATCATTATTTTAAAAATTAATTTGCTATATGGTTATATTAGCAAATTTTTTTAAATTTGTCAAATATATGCAGTCAGACTGCATATATTTTGCTTATTTTATGCAGTCAGACTGCATAAAATTGATAAACTTAGAATAATAAAATTGCCAGATATTTAAAATTTCCATTTATATTTTCTTATTATAAATTACTGTGAATTAAATATTTTTCTAATCACACTCTGAATGTTTACTTCATCAATCATAATATCATCAACCGGCAGATCAGAAGACAGTATTTTGGCGGCAGTGTCTTTAACTTTGTCCCGCTCCAGACGAAAAGTTACAGCATGCTGAGAAAATTTTTCAAGCTTGCCATATTGCTCAACCTGTTCGCGCTCCACTCCCTTACCATTAAAAGTAATCTTTAACTCTTTATATGGAGCATATTTTTTTATCACCGCCTGGAGCGAGCCGTCATAAACTATTTTCCCCAAATCAATAATAATTATCCTATCACAAAGCTCCTTAATATCTTCCATATAGTGAGAAGTTAATATTATTGTTGTCTTTTTCTCCTGATTATATTTCTTAATAAAATCCCGGATATTTTTTTGCGCTACCACGTCCAGGCCAATAGTCGGCTCATCCAGAAATAGCACTTTGGGGTTATGCAGCAGCGCGGCTACCAGCTCGCATTTCATGCGCTGCCCCAAAGACAATTTGCGCACCTGTATATTAAGAATATCTTTAATATCCAAAAGCTCTACCAGCTCATCCAGATTTTTTTTAAAATCTTCGTCACTGACTTCATAAATTTCTTTATTAAGAATAAAACTCTCCATAGGCGGCAGATCCCACCATAGCTGGTTCTTCTGACCCATGACCAGAGCAAACTGTTTTTGATATTTTGGCTCCCGCTTCCAGGGCGTGTGTCCCA
>JAGLPO010000086.1 GCA_023137275.1 Candidatus Parcubacteria bacterium
CCTACCAGCTCCCCTTTTTGAATTGAAAAATCAATGCCCTTAACCGCCTCGGCATAAAATTTTTCCCGGCTAAACAGCCCTGTGATTGACGCCCATAGCCCTGGCTTCTTTTTATAATACTCGTAAGTCTTTTTTAAATTTTTAACTTTGATTATTGGCATATATTCTTTTCCACCGAGCTTTAGCTCAGGGTTTGGCGGACTTTAGTCCGCGCTTTCCACCGAGCTTTAGCTCAGGGTTCGTGAGGCTTTAGCCTCAGTTTTTCCACCGAGCTTTAGCTCAGGGTTTGGCGGACTTTAGTCCGCTTAATAGTATTAATTATCAATAATTTTTTATGTATAGAATTAACTCTAAACCTAAATTTTTCATTTTTTCTTCCCCCCCCCCTATCCGCGCCTACCCCCACAAAACCCCTTTGCCCGAAGCGGACAAGCCCGCCTACGCCAAGGCTTCGGAGATCAAGAAAGCTTTGGCGAACAAACATCACTTTATTTAATGATCCTAACTGTTCCCTTGTTAGCATCAACCTCCACTAATTGACCATCACGCAAAACTTTAGTAGCGATTTTCGTGCCGATGATACAGGGCTTGTTCATCTCGCGGGCGATAATCGCGGCATGGCAGGTAATGCCGCCCTCATCCGTAATAAAAGCAGATGCTTTCTTCATTAATGGTACGTATTCAGGCGTTGTCATTGTTGTAACTAAAATCTCATTAATTTTAATTGTATCCGTATATTTTTTTATTATTCTGACATTCCCCTTTGTCTTTCCATAATTTGCACAATTTCCTTTAATTATATCAGACGAAAATGACATAATATTTTTAGAAAATAAGTCTAACAACCTCCCTGCCCTTGAACTGTCATAAATAATTATCTGCCTGCTATCTCCATACACAAGAAACTTACGTCTCTTAGTTATAATATTTTTATAATTTTTATTATTCAATAAAACTTCCTTAAATTCATCAGGTGTCAACATTTTAAACTCTTTTAAATTTAAATTTATCCTTTTGGAAATTTCTTTAAATAGCGGTGTTGAGTGATATGTGAGCTCGTTCATTTTTCCACGAATAGCTTCTTTATAAAATATTGCAAATTCAACACCTTTAATTATTTTTTTAATTTGTTTATTTTGATTTAAATATTTTGTTTTCTGTTTTAAAGAATATTTGTGATATAAATTTATTTTTTCTTTTATTTGCTCACTACTTAAAATTAAAATTTTTTCTATCCGATTTTTAATATCAATATATGAGTATGGTTTTTCATCAAAATAACCACAGGGAATATAAGCATACCTTTCAAGATGTTTTTTGATAGATTTATCAACAAATTTTGAATTAATTTTATATTTATTAAAAATAATTTGAAAAACTATTTTCAAAAGTTCAATTTCTTCTTTTTGTGTAAAGCTTAATTTATCAGAGCTTGTTAATAACGATAATACCGTATTTGCTTTATTTTTATACTTTTTTTCTAATTGCGATCTCAGAAATGGCTCAGCTCCAAAAATAAAAATTCTAATAAAAACAGCGCCTATTCCACCCTTGTACAAAGTTTCATAATATAATAAATAATTTTTCAAGATTGTTTTGTTTGATAGTTGTGTAAAATTTAGCTTTCTAAATTTATTAATTATATAATTGTATTTATCTATTGTTTTTTTAATGTTTTTAAATTCATCGTTTAAATAATTTGATTTTAATGATTTTTGTAATATCTTCTTTGCAATTTTCTCAGCAGTTATTTTGTCCCAGTAATAATTTGTATTTCCATGATTATTAATATAAAAAAACTTAATTTTATATTTAAGATAAGATTTAGCAAAACTAAAAATTCTTAATAAATCCATTTGTCTATTAAATTCCCAAAGCCAAATTGGTTTTTCTTTTTCACTTAACATATTTTTTAATTATTAGATTTCATTTAAACGCAATATCTTCTACCGAACTTTTATTTACTCTTTTCAAAATCTTAACAACCCCCTTATCCGCGTCAACCTCCACCAAATCCCCATCACGCAAAACTTTAGTAGCGATTTTCGTGCCGATGATGCAGGGCGCTTTATACTCCAACCTGAGCAAGCTTAGGGGAATTCTCTACGATTAAAATATACAAGGCTAAAGCCTTGAGAACCCTGGGCTAAAGCCCGGTGGAAAAGCGCAGGCTAAAGCCTTGAGAACCCTGGGCTAAAGCCCGGTGGAAAAGCGCAGGCTTAAAGCCTTTTGGTTTCCACCGGGCTTTAGCCCAGGGTTTCTGAGGCTTTAGCCTCAATCAATCTTTCATATCAATCTTACTCAAACCATCCAGATCAATCCCGCCCCACTTATCTTCATCCGCGGCCAACACGCGCCGTACCAAATTTTGAATTTCTTCTTCCCCATATTTTTTTGCTAAATACCAATAACTAGAAAAATTATTTTTTCGCAAATCTTCAAATCTCCCTACTTCCCGATGTTTTAATAAATTACCGACAATATATCCGGATACCCGCCAATTAACCTTTTCCGATTTGATAATAACTGTTTTTCTAGTTTGCCACATTTCTTTATAAGGCATCTTAAATCTTTTCCGATATTCATATGATATTCCACCGCGAAGTAACTGCTTAGCTTTGCTCAATAATAAACCGCTTTTTAGATAAAATTTTATATGATAATGGTTTTTGGCAATGCTATAATCAGAAACCGGTATGCCTAGTTTTTCATTTAGCTTCTTAATTTGATCTAATACAATTTGCTTTTGTTCATCTCTGCTAAAATAAGGAAAATGAAGAAAGCATGATTCGGTTAAAAAATAAATTGAATTATCCGGCCAAAAGGGCGGGCTGTCTTTTAAAAAAATATAAGGCTTTTTCATATATCCCCTTATTATTGCAAGCTAAAGCTTGCGGAACCCTGGGCTAAGGCTCGGTGGAAAGATAGAAAGAGGCTAAAGCCTCAGAAACCCTTGGCTAAAGCCAGGTGGAAAAATAGAGTCTAAAGCTCAGTGAAATGTCAAATACCAACTCCTTCGTACTGTTTCAATCCTCTTTTCCAGACTATCTTAATAATACCATATAAAATAAAAAGCCACATAATTTCAATAACCAAACCTTTGAGGCCGTCCATGGCGCTCATTTTTCCTAAATAAAGCTGCAAGGGCACAAACCAGGTATAGGCAAAAGGGAGCGCCAAACTAACAGTGGTAAATATGGTTGGCAATACGTTAATCGGAAAATATCCGCCGGCAAAAAAACGCTCAATGTACCGGTACGACGACTGAATTCCCATTATATGTATTGTCCAAAACGCGATCATACCGATAATAATAGACAGGAATAAGCGGATAAAATAACCCATAACAACCATCGGCATCATAATTAATAAAGTGATCGCATTTGCCGGGGCAATCATCCTTGGGATAAATATTACTAAGAGTAAAACAATTATAAGCGAAGTGGAAAAAAGCGTTACGCTAAAGCGTCCCAAAGCGCTGGCTACTACATACTCAAAAAAACTAATCGGTTTTAAAAGTATGTTTGACAAAGTTCCTTTATGGATAAAGTCCGAAATATTATGCTCAAAAGCGTAATTGGTAGTAATAAAAGTGATTATATAACCGACAATCAAATAAGTTAGCATTTCCGAATAAGTATATCCGCGGATTGTTTCCGCGCCCTGGAAGATCACTGTCCAGATTATTACATTAAATGCCACTTCAATTAAATTCCCCAAACGAAAACAAATAATGCTCAAACGGTAAGTGAGAACTTTCTGCCATTCGTTTTTACCGATCGCTATTATTTTCCTTAAAGCTGGCGCTAAGCGCCCACGCTTTCGTATTGTTTGATGCCCACTTTCCATATTAATTTAATAATAATATAAAGAATTCCAAGCCATAATATCTGAATGCCAATCCCGCCTAAAGCAGAAAGGGTGCTGACTTTCCCAATATAAAACTGGGCTGGAATAAAATGCGTATAGGCAAATGGTAAAAGCAAGCTAATATTCACAAACATCCCTGAAAAAATGGATAAAGGGAAATATGCTCCGGAAAAAAACCTTATTACCACATTAGCCAGCGCAAAAACACCCTTAACATCAATTGACCAAAAAGCGATCAAACCGATTATAATAGCAAAAAATACTTTTATAAAAAAACTGCCAATAAGCATCAGCCCCAAAACTATTGCCTGCTCCATGGACAGGCTGAAAACCAAAAACTGCTTAAACAAAACAATATAAGCCATGCCCTGCAAGATCACTACCATAAAAGCCACGATCACCCTTCCGATTGATTTGGTTATTACATAGCGCAAATAACTCATTGGCTTGGTTAAAAAATTCGACATTGCTCCGGTATGGACATCACGGGCAATAATTGTTTCAAAGCCATAATTGGTTGTTAAAAAAAGAAAAAACCAGCCAATAATCACATACGACATCATCTCCTGATAAGAATAACCCCTAATATTGTCCACATATTGGTAAGCTATGTACCAAACTATCACCTGGGAAAAAAGGCCGATAAAATTACCAACCACATATGCCAAAATATTTACCCGGTAAGTGAACTGGCGCTGAAATTCAGTCTTTATTATTGTCCAATACTTTTTCATAAGCTGTGATTAATCAATAATTGTTATGTTCATCGTGAACGTTCAATGAACGTTCATCTTAACTGGAGGCGCTCTGATAGTGCTTAAGGCTAAAGCGCCATAACACCAAACTAAACATAAAAAACACCAAAGCGTAAACAAGCGCGAACAATCCCCACGCCAGTGACAACCTGCCTAACAAGGCCTTGGCCGGAAAAGCAATAATTATCATAACTGGAATTAAAAACGTATAAAAAAATTGAATTGCCCTGGAAAATATTTCTGGCGGATACTGGCCCAAGGCAAATGAATAGCGATAGAGCCATATTATATTTTCACTCTCCATCGTAAAAATGGTAATACACATAGAAATTATATTCATTCCGAAAAAAATTAACTGCCCGACGATAATCAAGCCCAAATAAGCCAGAATCTTTGTTAAAGTAATAACAACAGCCAGTTTAAAAATCGTATAGATCAAAATAGCAATAATGGGAATTAAAAATATAATATCCAAAATATCAGTTAAGCGCGTAAAGCTGTAAAACAATGGATTTATCGGCTTAGTTAAAATAAAATCAAAATTACCTTTCCTAATATCGTCGCGAAATAAATAAATTCCCCGAAACAAAGCCTGCGGTAAAGTATCCACTAAATTATAAGTCATAAAAAATAGAATTACTTCGTATTTTGTATAGCCGGCCAGAGTAGGAGTTAGTTGAAAAATAGTAATAATTAATAAAAGAAAAAATGAAAAACGAATTATTTTGCCGATAAAAAAACTCACGGCATCTATCCGATTAGACAAATACGAACCAATCGCTAAAACCGCTAATTTTTTCCAAACACAAAAATACTTTCGCATACAATCTTAAATATTTAAATTCCCTCGCCTGAATAACGCTTAAGGCCGCTTCGCCACATTATATTGGTTATTAATCCCAATAATAAAATCCACATTACCTGTAAAACAATAAAAAATAATAATTGATCATAATTATATTTCCCCAAATAAATACTGATTGGCAAATATATAATATAAAAAAACGGCAGGCGCAATAACACCCAGAATATTAAAGGAGATAAAATATTAAGCGGGAAAAAAGCCCCGCTGGCAAACTCCAAAAACCACTCAATCATAAACCGCGGCCCCATTGCTTCCCGCGACCAAAAGGCCAACAAGCTCGCCAGATAGCTAATAATATAATATAAAAAAACGGCAAAAATACTGGCCATAATAAACAATAAAAGAGTCAGCCAATCGGTCTGGATAATGATCCGGGCATTTAGAATAACTATAAATAATACCACTTCAATTATAGCCGAAATCAAATTAGCGCTGCGCTGGGCTAATTCGCGAAAAAAATTAAACCAAAAAAAATTTATCGGACAAACTAAATATCTGGAAAAATCACCGCTGTTTATCTCTTCGGCTATTTCCCTGGATTGGCCGCCAAAAATAATTGACCGCAAAATATTAACACCAAATACATAAGTCATTAATTCAATCTCTGTGTAACCGGCAAAGGCGCCTGTTTTAAGAGTCAGGGTCTGCCAAACATAAAATAACAATAGCAGTATAATTATATTCCTTAGGCGCCCTAAGAAAAAATTAAACCGATAAGCCAAAATCCGCGACCAGCTTATTTTAAATACAATCCAATATTTACGCATAAATTATACTAATTTTCTAAACTTTGGCACTTTTTAAAACAGTATTTTTTATAGTAATATTCGATTTCGCTAATATTGTTTATTTTCTTGCTGCGGAACTCGCTATCGCTCAAACAGCCTCGCTTCAAAAATAAACAATATTAGCGAAATCTATGAAAAATGCCAAAGTTTAGTAAATTTTACTAATCTTATTATAATATCAAATCTCAAAATTGAAAAGCACTGAATCATAAAAATACTTCAGTGCTTTTACCTATCAAATTAATTTTTCAGCAGATTTTTATACTCAGGCGGCAGCTTATCAATATCAATTTTATTAAGGTCAATGCTTGAGGGGTCAAATTTATTGGCCGCTGTGTCCACTATACCCTCAATATAAGGGCTAAGAAAGGAATTTTCCATCAAAGCCTGCGGATTAACTTTAAAATCATCAATTAAACGCGGAATATAGATCCAGGCAACGATTATCGGGGTTAAAATTAAAAGCAGTTTTAAAAGGGTAAAAAGCTGCAGAAAAAAAATATAAGATTTTATTTTTTTGGTCAGCTTTAAGGTCTGCTTGGCCATGTCCCTGGTTTCCTCTATCATTGATGTAATTTCTGTTTCCTGTTTTGACGCGATTTTATCCTCTTGATTGTTTTTGTTTAAATTTGTATTCACTACCATTTTATATATTTTAATTAATTAATCTATGGTTAGCTACCTTACTGCGCAAAATTTTACATATTTTTTGGCAAGCAGCTCCATCTCCTTCATCTCACTATCGCTGTAGCTTTTAGTATTTTTAAAATCCAAATTAACCAAATCAATATCAGATTTAAAAACCTGCAAATACCATTTATCCGCTCCTTTAATCAGCTTGCCAATGGAATGAATCTCAGCTAACACAATCAAATCCGGCACCACGGTAGTGCGGAACTCATAAGGCAAACCGCTCTTCATTATTATTGTAATACTTTCTTTGATCTTGTTCAAATCCGCGTTCACTCCGGTAACTATGCCGTATTTATCAACCGGACCTTTTATGTCCATGGCAATATAATCAATTAACTGTTGGCTAATTAAATCCTTTAGCATTTTTGGATTAGTTCCGTTAGTATCCAGTTTAACCTTATAGTCCAGCTTTCTGATTCTTTGGATAAATTCGGGTAAATCCTGATGCAAGGTCGGCTCGCCGCCGGTAATCACGACCGCGTCCAATTTTCCTTTACGCTTGCGTAGAAACGCAAAAATGTCATCCTCTGAAATAAGAGGATGACATTTTTGATCTTGGCCATCGTTTGATGCTCCAATATTAGAAATCTTGCCTTTGCGCTCAAAACGCTCTTGCGTATGCGAGGCGGGCTTGACAAGCATAGGGTTATAACAAAACTGGCAGCGGAAATTGCACCCTTGGGTAAAAATTATGGCGGCAATATGATCCGGGTAATCCAATAAACTAAACTTTTGTAATCCGCCGATAATCATACCTAAAAAATTTATATTAGACTTGAGTACACAATTAGTATTGTAGCGAAATTTTCAGATTTTGAGGAAATTTTGCAGAAAAAATTTTTGCTTATGTGATAATATAGGCCAAAATTTTTTATGCGAAATTTACCAAAATATGGAAATTGCAGCAGATACTAATTGTGTACTCAAGTCTATTGCCTAACAACAAGGACCGTTATTAACTTTAAATTTTACCCGATGATTATGCTCAGACGCTTTAGCGTCGTTCCATTGGTTTATAGGCCGAAGATAGCCGCAAACCCGGCTATAGACCTCGCATTCCTGGCGTTTTGTTTTGATTGGGCTCATAATTTTTGTATTAGTTTATGTTTTCACGACAAGCATGGGTCTAAACTAATTTATTATTTCTTATTATTTTAATTAAGCTATTGATTGAATTAAATCTCTTTCCAAATCCTCAATCTCCTCTTCTGCCACTACTCGCTTAACTTTTACTTTATCAAGCTCTTCCCTATCACCGCTGATATCTCCATCATCTTCACTATAGCCGATCTCCGCGTCGCACTTGGGACAATACTGGTGCTCGCCTGATAAATAACCGTGTTTGGGGCAGATTGAAAATGTCGGAGTAATTGTAAAATAAGGCATTTTATAATTATAAGAGATCCGTTTAACCAGCTCTTTAACTGACTGAGCCGAAGGCATGGCTTCCCCAAGGTAGCCGTGCAGTACTGTTCCGCCGGTATATTTGATCTGAATATCATCTTGAATATCCAAAGCCTCAAACATATCATCAGTATAATTAACCGGCAGCTGGCTGGAATTAGTATAATACGGCGACGCTTTGCCGGTTTTATATTCCTCCTGATTAGCCACGATTATATCCGGATACCTTTCAACATCGGCCCTGGACAAGCGGCGGGCGGTTCCTTCGCCCGGAGTGGCTTCCAGATTATACAAATTATTAGTGTCATTCTGATAATCCATCATTTTCTCGCGCATAAAATCCAGCACTTCAATCGCGAATTTGTGTCCATTTTTAGTGGTAATATCTTCTTTGATCGGCTCAAAATTGAGTAGCGCTTCGTTCATACCGATAATACCGATGGTGCTAAAATGATTTTTCCAATACTCATTAAAACGTTTTTGAATATCAGCTAAATAGTGCTTGGCATACGGATAAAGGCCGGCATCGGTCAGATCTTCAAGGACTTTGCGTTTGATTTCCAGGCTTTCTTTGGCTATCCGCATCAAATTGTTAAGGCGGTCAAAAAACTCTTCCCTGTTTTTGGAAAGATAGCCGATGCGAGGCAAATTTATGGTTACCACGCCGATTGATCCGGTTAAGGGGTTGGCGCCAAACAAACCGCCGCCCCGTTTTTTAAGCTCTCGGTTATCCAGGCGCAAACGGCAGCACATAGAACGGGCATCTTCCGGCTTCATGTCGGAATTAATAAAATTAGAAAAGTACGGAATGCCGTATTTGGCTGTCATTTCAAATATTTTAGTAGCAACCTGCGAATCCCAGTCAAAATCCTCGGTAATATTATAAGTCGGAATCGGAAAAGTAAAAACCCGACCCTTAGCATCCCCGTCCATCATACACTCGGCAAAGGCCAGATTAAGCATATCCATTTCTTTTTGAAAATCTTTATACTTTTCCTTTTGCGGCTTGCCGCCGATTATTACGTATTCTTCAGCGGTTGTACCGATAGGCGTGAGGTCCATGGTAAGATTGGTAAACGGTGTCTGAAAACCGACCCGGGTGGGAACATTGATGTTAAATAAAAATTCCTGAAGGCTTTGTTTAACCTCGTCATAGCTTAAGCCGTCGTAGCGGATAAAAGGCGCGAGATAAGTGTCAAAACTGGAAAAAGCTTCGGCTCCGGCCACTTCGCCCTGCAAAGTATAGAAAAAATTAATTATCTGTCCTAAGGCGGTTCGGAAATGCTTAGGCGCTTTGGATTCAATCTTGCCGCTTACTCCCCGAAAGCCTTGCATTAATAGATCCTTCAAATCCCAGCCGGCGCAATAAGCGGCCAAAAGCTGAAGGTCATGAATATGAATATCGCCGCTCTGGTGCGCCTCGCGGATATTGGAAACATAAACCTTGTTAAGCCAATAATTGGACGAAATAAGCGAGGCCAGATGATTGTTAAGGCCCTGCAGGCTAAAACTCATATTGGAATTCTCTTTTACCCGCCAATCCGACTGCTTAAGATAATCATCCATCACGTCAATTGAATTGACCATATTCTTCATATCGCGCAAACGGGCGCGCTGATCGCGGTAAAGGATATAGGCTTTGGCTATTTTTATCTCCCGATTTTTTATTAATACTTCTTCAACTATATCCTGAACCTCTTCCACTGCCGGAATTGAACGGGAATGAAATTTAGCATTAATATTTTCAACCACTTCTTTAACAAACTTTTTGGCTTGATATTCATCAGCCTGGCCGACCGCTTCAGTGGCTTTAAAGATCGCGTTAACGATTTTGGCCTGGTCAAAATCCACTATTTGACCGTTTCTTTTTCTTATTTGCTCTATAGTTGTAGGCATGGGATTTATTATAGAGGATTTATTTCTTTAGTTCCTTTTTGTCCCGCTTCTTAGCATTCCTTAAGGCTGAGATGCGGGGTTTACTTCTTTTATTTTTAAGCAGTTTATTAAGTTCGCGCTGAAAAGTCTGAACGTCTTTAAACTGCTGATAAACGCTGGCAAAACGAATAAAGGCGACATGATTGGTTTTTTTAAGGTGTTTCATTATTATCTGTCCAACCTGATCGCTGGTAACTTCCTTTTTTCTAATAACCTGAAGATCGCGTTCTATGGCATTAACCAGTTTTTTAAACCGATCATCGGTAATTGCTAATTTTTCCAAAGATTTCTTTAAGCCGCGAACCAGCTTTTCCCTGTTGTATACCTCTTTACGGCCGTCTCTTTTAACTATTGTCAGATCAAGAATTTCAATTTCTTCATAAGTAGAATAACGAAAACCGCATTTTAAACACTCGCGGCGGCGGCGGATGGATAATCCGTCGCTGGCTACCCGGGAATCCACTACCTTGGTATCTTGATATAAGCAAACTGGACACTTCATAAATAAACACTAATTTAACGAATATAGAAACAAATCAACACGAATTTTCTTCATGTCCTTTCGCTTGTTTTCGTTACTTTCGTGCTTTTTCGTTTTTTTCGTGTCGTGTATTAGGCAAACAAAAAAACACCGTTTTCATTATTCTCTTTATATAAGGGGCGAAATAGGTGTTTTGATGAATTCCTCCCGCTACTATATCTTGTACTCTATAATACCATTATACCACAACATATAGTTTTGTCAATGAGGATTGCTTTGTCTAATTTTAGACATCGGCTACTCACATATTTATAATAGCACTGCTGACAAATTTTTCAAGCCCTGTTTTTGCTGTGGAAAAACCAAAAAAGTGGATAACTTTTTATTCTTTAACACATTAGACTCGCTGCATAATAAATTTTGTAACGAAAAGGGGATAAAATTTTGCTTTATAAAAAATAAGGCCTTATCTCCTCCAAGATAAGGCTCTTTATTATAAATTGATTGCGAATTTTAATAAACAACTACGTTGCCGAATTCAGCAACTACCGTGCAAGATATTATTTTTTATAAAAAATAGAAGGTTAACTACCGTAACCGAGGTGGCCGGGGTGCGTAAGAAACCGTAATATAGTCTTCTTTAGTTACAGTATATGTCCCATCCAATCCACTAACAGTAAGTGAAACAGTATAAGTCCCGGAGCGAACAAATATGTGGGTTGGGCTAGGCTCAGTGCTCCTATACCTATCACCAAAATCCCAATCCCAGGAGTCAAACTCACCCACCGAAAGGTCAATAAAATTGACCGTAAGCGACGTTTCGCCGCTTACCACGTCAGCAATAAAATCAGCTCCCAGGACAGGCTGTTCGGGAAAGCCCGCTATCCAAGACGTGATGTCCACCGTCAGAAGATTGTTACTCTCATCAGTTTCTGTCAGGACATTATCAATGTCCACTCCCAGGACAAAAAATGCTTTATCCCGAAAATTTAGTGGAGCTACGTCAACCTGCTGTTCAATTACCACTGATTCTCCGGGCAACAGTTCACCAACGTGAGAATAAATGCTAACCGGCAGGTCATCGCTTTCTATAATGCTTTCGTCCGCGGAAAAATAACCATGTACTTCCACGCCGTTTAGGTCTGCCGCTGACTCTCCACTGTTGGCCAGTGTATACCGATAAGAAATAATTTCTGGTGTCAGCTCTGAAATTGTGAGCTCACTAATTAGCAAATCCGGTGGCCCGAGTGGATCAGGCTCTTCAACAACAATAGTTTTGTAGGCGTTGCTCCACATCTGATAGCGATAAGTTTCCAGTCGTACAGTATATGTTCCGGGCTCTGTGAATGTGTGAACCGCGTAAGCATCTGAGCTAAAATACAAATTATTATTTAATATTTCCCAGAAAAAATCTGTTGGTCCACCGGTTGATGTACTTACAAATTCAACCGTTAACGGAGCCGGCCCAAACTCTGGAGTAGCAGTGAAACTGGCTTCAAAAGGCCCGATTGGTAACGAGGTTGCGTTAATTTCCGCATAACCATCCGAATATACCGGGGAGTTAAAAGCCCACACTTTGTAATTCACTGTTTCATCCGGCTGAACGCCCTGATCTGTAAAAGTAGTATCACCTCCTGTGAAAAATGTATTTGCGTCATTTTTTACAACTTTATAAGTTACGGCATTTTCTACCTCATCCCAAGCAATACGGATCAAATTCTCACCCAATTCTATAACCCTAAGATTCGTCGGCGTCGCCAAAGCGTCGCCACCTCCAGAGAGAGTGGTCGCGCAAACCTGATCAGAATAATCCGATTCATTATCGTCAATATACGCAGTAATCTTGTAGCAATACTGCGTGCCTGCGCTTAAACTCATGTTTGAATAACTTGTATTTGCCGTAGTGGCAATAGACGCGCCATTGCGGTAAATCCGATAGCGCAGGTTGGCATACTCAGACGGATTTAAGCCTCTATTCCAGCTTAAATTTATTTGGCTTGTTGAGCTTGCCGTTGCTGTTAAATTTTCCGGTTCATAGAGACCGCCGCCGGAACCCGATATGATAAAATCCGGATCGTCAGTGTCATCGCCTTTAAGAAAGCTGATTTTATTAATTGCAATTGTTCTGTTCTCATAATCATCATTATCAAACAAATCAAACATTACTCTCTGAATATTACCTATAGCGCTTGACGGGATGTCAAAAATAACTGTTTTTGTTGTTCCGTCTCGGAGAATTGATGAAGCACTATAAATAGATCCAAAATCACTGCCAATATCAAAATACGCTCTGGCAATAGCCGTATCATTACTTCCTTGAGCTGAATAACGTATTCCTATTTGGATATAATCACTGGAAATGCTATCCAAGTATGGGCTGACAATTTGCGGCTGTTTACCCGTCGGTTGTATACGCCAGAATGTATTGTCAAAAAAATCAACAAATTGGCCGTGCTGTCTGATCGTCCAGCCCAATTGGGAATCTGTAAAATCCCAATGATAATAACTGGAAACCAATTTTACCCAGTCAAAAATCCAATGCTCATAACCTCCGTTTTCAGTCAGCTCAATGCTAATTTGGCTGATGTCTAAATTGCTAAACGCTCCGGCTAAATTTGCCGTGTATTCGTGATAATTGTAATCCCGAGGCACACTGCCAAAATAGACTCCATGATTCCAGTCGCCTGCATTATCTTTAATCCAGATATACCCGGGGCTATCTGAACCAGAACCGTCAACTCTGGCGCTGAATTTTAATGTCCTAAACTGATCAGTGTTAATGCCGTTGGCAAACGAGGGGCTGGCAACGCCTGGGTTAGAGCCGTTAGCCACTATCATCCAAGTGTTTAAATCTGCTTGTGTTTGATCAACTGTTTGCGTGTCAAAACCGCATGTCCAGCCTTGGGCGGAGTGGTTGGGGAAAGTAAATGAGGTAATTGTATCAGCCGGAAAAATGAAACCTATGAGTCCATCTAAAGAATTTCTTGTCCAAGTACTATAGTGCTCACAGTCCCATGTGTTCCAACCCATTTCAGACACATAAAAGGAGCCGTCGCTATTAACACTTTCCACATAAGCAACGTGCCCGTAATTTATACCGTTACTTGCTGTCCAGTTAAATACAGCCAAACTTCCAACAGCTGGGATCTGCCCAACTGGCAAACCACCGTTTTGAGCTTGATTAAACCACACTACAGCATTTCCAGTACAAATACCATCTACCTCTGGTCTTTTATATCTCGCGTACCAAGTACAATTTCCATACCTACTAGGATCATTATCATGAGGACCGCATACGAAATCATTACCTGGCGAATTCAATCCACAACAATTTTCAACTGCGAAACTTGCACCAGCAAAACAAAACATAATTCCAAAAAACATTACGAGAAACAATAGTCTTCTCATTTTTGTTCTCCTTTTCTAATTTTCTGTAATTAAGGTTAATAAATTGTAAAAAAACGACACCTCTCCCAAAGAACAATGTTTATCACCTCCTTTTTTTTATTCGAATTAAAAATTACTCTTTTAAAAATTCGAAGCTCATAATAATTTCATTAAAAAATTTAATTTTATTATTATCAAAAACGAAATTTTTATTATAAGCATCATCCAAAGAGGAAAAATAACCGTTTACTTTATAATCTGAATTTTTTCCATTAAAAAATATTTCTTTAAAACTATCATTATAGATTAATTTTTTTATTTCTATATCCATATCTTTCGTCTTGATCGTATTATAATCTTGAAAATCTCCAGCACCGATTCCCGTTCTGCCAGTACTAAAAGATTCATCTGTTTTACTTAACGAAAAAATCAAAGAGTACTCGTTGTCTGTAAAAGAAATATATTTTACTTGAATATCAAAATCTTTTTCGTAATAATCTACCTCTTTATGTTTCCAGCTCTCTGGATACTTCAACTCAAATCCATACTCATCATTCCGATAAGTCTGCCAGTCAGAAGTGTCTATTTCATCCGAGCTAGTTATATTATTATTTTCCGGTGTTTGATTATTAACCGGCTTTTTCACGCACCCGGAAACAATAACTGAAACTACAATAATTAAAATTAGAATTGTTGTTTTTTTGATTTGCATATATTTTTTTATTTAATAATTTTTATCCACCAAGGCCTTGGCGTAGGTGGGAGGTGTACACCCAGGTGTACACTTTTATATTGACATAAATTTTTAATCAACACCTCCCCCATTTGTCACCCCTGACTAAATGGTCTATTCTGAACTATAATAATAGAGGGTTTTATTTTTTGAGGTATATTTTTTTATGCTAAACTTTTTATTCATACATTCCTTTTAGTAACTCCAATTTAAATAATATTTCATCATATGTATAAACTAAATTTTTGCCTAAAGATTTTCTAAATAAATTAAACGATTTTTTTTGTTCAACTGTTAAGTTTTCAGCATTACCAATAATTAAAACTCCAACCGGATCTAGAATATTTAAATCAGGAAAGTCTTCGTCAATTGTACTTCTAAAGTCACTCATAGCAGTAAAAATCTGATTTTCCATTTGAACTATTCCACCCGATAAATCACCGTGGATACGATAAATTTCATTTGCATTCCCCGAACCCTGCTCACCTCGATAAATTGAACCAACCAAATTACATAAAGGGGTTTTTATTTCAACAACAGCAAAACTACTATTAACTCCATTTCTTAATAAAAAATCTGTAGCAGAACCACCTGAGCCACTTCTTCCTCTTGAATTTTTTCCACCAAGATAAGTTTCTCCTTGTAAATAAATAACTGGATAAGAAAATACTTGTTGTAATAACCAAGTATTACTTTCAAAAAAAATTTGCCAAAAATTCTCATCTCCATTTAATATATTATTTTGCATTTCACCAATAGCTTTTTCAAGCTTGGCGCGACCAATGGCATTCCCAAGATTTTCAAACCCATTTTTCTCAAGTTGTTTTAACTGTTCAATAACCCATTCCCTATTTTCAGTTCTTCCTATTTGCAAAAAAATTCCTTCCGCGTTGTTTTGATTTAAAAGTACTGACCTTGCTCCTGGAGAATGACCATGTTCTTCAAGTGTACTATTAATTTCAGTCAATTTTGAAAGAAGTTCACAAATTTCTTCTGATTTTAAATTTAATTTGTACTCTTCGTCCATGTGTAATGACGCAAGTGGTTTTGAGTCAAAATTTTCCCATGTATTATTCGGCCCTTTTCTTTGAAATCTAAAACCGCCTCTCAATGGATTATCGGAAACATCAACCCATATAGGCTCAAATATCAAACGTGTCGTACTGGTTTCGCGTAAAACAATTGGACTTACTCTCATTGTTTCATTTGATGTAGATCGTGTAGAAATAACTTCAGCCATATTAATACTTATATTAAAATATTGATAATTTAAGAGCCTTCAATATTTTTTATATTAATTTATCTAATTGCACCCGAATATGCGATTGCTCTTACCATGTCCCAATCTACGGCGCTAACCGGACTATAATCAAAGATGCTTTTAAAAATCTTAATAGCCGCCTTTTCGCTGTCCAAATTTCTGTTAGCTGGCCTTAGACCGTAGGCCATGATTGTTACAGCCGCGTTATCATGTGGATTATCCATGCTGGACTCGCGCAAATATATTTTTTTAAATTCCTGTTTGGCCCGGTCTTCAGCCGCTTCACTTTGCTGGGTCGGCCAGCGGCCATTAGCCACTTTAATTACATCCATCCATTCTTCAGGTGTTTCCGGAAACTTGCCAAAGGCGGCGGCGCAGGAATTAAGAGCGCCAGCCCGCTCCCCCGCGCCCAAGCGCATGGTGGTGTGAGTGCCGTAATGAATAAAATAAGCAATAGCGTACTTTTGGCTTAAAAATAAATTCTTGTTGCCGGTTATTTTTTCGTAAGCTCCGACTGAAGTCAAGTCAAGGTCTATCGGTTCGTTTTGCCCAAAAACTTTTCCGGCTTCACTCTGGCTTACTGTCTCAACAATATCACTGGCTACGCCAAAAAGGCTGGTTAAATCTTCGTATGGATCATATTCTATACCCAAAACCTTAACATCTTCCTCGTTCTCCTGTCCTGAACTTGTCGAATGGTCAGTAGTGGTTGCCGAATCTGGCTGTGGAATAGGCGGTGGGCTGTATCCTCCACCGCCAGAAGAACCACCTCCTCCGCCAGAGGGTGGTGGTGCGGCTTTGGTAAAAGCCAAATTGAACAGAATGGCTGTGCCAGTGGCAAAGCCGCTTGAATATCTGATCTCCGTGTCACCGGTTACGGACTCGCTCTCACCTGCCAACAAATATTTAAACAAAAGATCGCCCAAATATTCGCCCACGATCAAGCGGCTCTGGGTGGGATTATTATAGCCGTAAATACCGTCTGTTGGCATTTCCACCTCACCAACCAACACATCACCGGCAAAGGCTTGAATCCTGGTCCCGGCCGCCAAGGGGCTGGAGTCATAGCTGGCTGTGCCATAAAAAGACATTGGCCAGGCCGGAAATGGGTCTGCTGCCAGGGCTAACTGCGGCAATACTGTTAGCGAAATTATAAAAATGTAAAATATTTTCATCATATCTTTATTTGCTTTTAATTAGACAGCGTTCCTCCGCGGACATTGCTTATACCAATAAGCAACGGCCGAATAGTGGCAGTATCGGCACCGGGCGTACCAAGATTACCAGTTTCATGAATATAGGCCACGTTTGAATCAACGCTTTCTATGGTCACTTGGATAGTATCGTTAGAACCATCAGAGCCGATAATTGTCGCGCGAATGACGTATTCTGCGGTATCACCCGGCCGGATTGTCCTGTCAGCGTCGCTTGGACTGTAAGTATCAAAAAAATCAACTGTTAAAGTATTGTTCTGCTCATTCAGAACTGCGCTGGCGGTTACTTCGCCATTAGCGCCGCCCACCCTCTCAATTTTGAAAGACGATAACGATAAGCTGGGATTACCAGAAGTGGCAATTGAAAAAGTTACGGTGTCAAGCATTATACCAAGCGCGCCACCATCAGAATCAATATTAGACGAATTAGGCGCAGTAACTTTAAAGCTAAAAATATCTTTAGCCGTACCATTCAGTAAAGTAGCACTAACAAAATCAGTGGTAATATTTGACATCACAGCACCATATACTGTAGATGTGGCAATCTTATCAATCGGCAAAAACGGATTATTTAATATTTCACCGGTATTCGCTCCCACGACTTTAGTAACATAGTCTAGCGCTGTAGCCGGCACTCTCAAAGCAATAGTGGTTTCTGCCTCCCCGGTTGAGCCAGCGCTTGGGGACGCAGAATAATCAATTGCCTTTAATGACCCTGCTATATAAATATAGGTATCTCCGCTAGTCGGAATCACTATATTTACATCTTCAAATAATACCTTGGGTTGTAAACCAGCTGCCATGTCGGCGCTACCTAAGGGCGGACCGAATAATTCAGAATTATCATAGAGGTACAGGCGACCCAAGGTATCGTTAGTCGCGTCACCCAAATTTTGCATAACTAGATCTTCAACAATCGCGTTCTCTTTTTCGGCAGTAAACTTTAAACGGCCAATCAAAGGCATAGAACCGGCTAACACATTTTTGGCTGAATTTATCCCTGCTAGTTCAGTGTCAATTTCCATAGTATAAGAACCAGCAATCGCTACGGTCGTAATGTGGCCTTTACTGCTATCAATTGTTACTTGGCTGGCTAACAAAACATTATTATCACTATCTTTAATCGTGTGGTTACCGGATATATCATTAAAACCGATTTTTGTAGTCGTGCCCAAAGGTGATGACTTTACGTCTCCGCGGACTACAATATACACTCCGTTAGATTCGCCTTTTGATATATTCAATGTAAACCCAAAAAATGATACATAATCGACTGATAATGAAGTTTCGGTATCAAGTAAAGTTTCGGTAGCGTCAGAATTGATCTTATAAAGATAAAGTTCGGACCAATCGTTACTAAAATCAGCCCCGCTAAATGCGCTGTCAAAACGCAACTTAGAAACCTTTAAATCATCAGCGCTATTAGCCGTAATCTTGCCCTTATAGAGCAAAACACCGTCAGCATCTTTGACTACAGTATTATTATTGGTTGTAACTTTGGCTAGCACCACTGCCGGTGTTGCCACTGTTATTACCGAGCCGGCTAAGGTATTATATGATACTTGTGATGCCGTAACGACCGCGTTGGAGGGTAGCCAGCGCGCGCTACTGGATGAATGATTCGCAACTAATTGGTAGGTTTGTCCGTTGGTAGCACCTTCTGGTACGTCACCGCGGATGGAAAAATTATAATTAACACCAGCGGTCAAATAAATATTAGTAAAATTGAGCACGTGTGTTACGTTTATGCCGATTGGATCGCTGGTAGTAGCATATATATTATTGGCTGTATCTACAATCTCAAGATTGCTTAAATTATCACTGCTATTGGCCATCCCCACAACAAGATAAAGCTGTAAATTATCAACTAATACATCCTGTCCGTTTACTAAAACTTCCAAATTAGCCAGCACAACATCGTCCGTATCGGCCTTAACTTCATCTAGCTCAGGCCCGGTTACGTTAATACTGATTGACCCGTGAGAATTAATTGGATTGTCATTTTGCCAGCCTTGGTAATTGCAGGCTTCATTCACAAATACCGCGTAAGCCTTGGTCTCCCGGAAATCGTTAAGTTCGTTAACTTGGCTGAAAATTTTCGCATCCCATTGGTCGCTTATTAAAACCGAAGCAATTGATGAAGCATTGGCCGTCATATCAACCACCACGTCCGCGCAAGCGGACAAAGAAACCAAAATATCTGACGGATTATTTGTGTCCGTGCTTGAAGGCGCGTACTGCGAAAGCGCGTAGCTGGGGTTGGCAATCCCGACCACGTTCCAGCCGCTTATTAATTCACGGCTGAATAATCTGTCATCCGGATCCAGCCCTTCTACATAATCCAAAGTAAGAGTTTGATCTAGTCCGGTTTTATTATTTATAAAGTAGCCAAAAAGCGGCGTGAACTCGCTTTGACCCAAGTCCGCCATAGTTGCCCAGCCGCTTGGACTGGCCGGATCAAGCAAATAGATATCAAAATTATCCAGAGTCTCGGGCGCGGAGAATGTATGGCTCTCAACCAGCCTAGTGGCTGACACCAGATTCCAGCCCGGCTCCAGATCAATAATGTGCGAATAATCATTGGCTAAAACTGATGGTGAAAAAACTGTAAGAGCTAGCGCGCTGATAATAAAAACTAAACAAAAGAAAAGTATTTTTTTACTCATAAAAATAAATTAAATTTTTAAAATATGTAAACAAAGCTCATTCCCACCATAGCACATTAAGAATTTAAAGACAAGCTAATATTAGCCACAAACTATCCACTACCTGCTACCCGAACAAAGAACGAAAAAGATATGAAGAAATCATAAAGAAAGTATAAAGAAATCATAAAATCCTGCTTTAAAAATATTTCTCAACAAAAAAACAAGCTATTAGTTTTTGATTATGTCTAATAATCCGCAACCAATAACTTGTTTTTCTATACCAAAAATTATTTATCTCATCCACTTTTTACTCAATTGACTTTTTAATATTATTAATATATACTAATAATATCAAGACTAAAGGGTCCCTGCGATCGCAAGATCAATGGCCCCCTTTTTTTATTTAAATTTAATCCGGTGCTTTATATTAACAAGGTAATCAAAATAAACCCTTGTTATTTTTTTATACAATGATGACGCGAACTGCTTATTTGGGAAAAGTATCTTTTTAAATCTATTTTCCTCAATCAAAAAATCTACCAACATTTTATAGTCTCCATCCCCGGAAACAAGGACTATTTTATCAAATGGTTCTTTTTTGTATAATTTTTTCATAATTGCAAAAATAATATCAGAATCCACATTGCCTTTCTTTTTTCCAAGCATCGTGGAATTATGCTTACGAAATTTTAAAATAAATCCCGCTTCCTGAATTTTGTCATACAAGCTGTCATTTTCATCAATCACAAAACCTAAAAAATAATAAGCCTTAGAAACTTTATATTTTTTTCTTAAATATTCCCTTAATTGGGAAAAATCAACTTTCCAAGGGGGATCATC
The DNA here is from genome assembly GCA_023137275.1 of Candidatus Parcubacteria bacterium. Classification (GTDB taxonomy): domain Bacteria; phylum Patescibacteriota; class Patescibacteriia; order Patescibacteriales; family UBA12075; genus JAGLNE01. The sequence goes on from JAGLPO010000086.1 coordinate 20,875, forward strand.
TGAATTAGTTCCCATATACAAATTCTGGCCATCAATAAAAGCTAAATTATTCTTCTCTTTATTATCAATTTCCATGTTGTTTATTTATATGCTATTTATTCAAGCTTAACATAGACAATATTATGGCGTGATAAAGAAAGAATAAAATTATTATAAAGTTTTTGCTTTAAAAAAATTCTCCAATAAAAAACAAACTATTGATTTTTGATTATGTTTAATAATCCGCAACCAATAACTTGTTTTTAATTTTCTACACTATTAGCTGTAAGTTGTTGTATCTCGTATATAATAATGATATAATAGGATTAATAATAAATATTTATAGACTCACTGCATGATATGAAAATAACCGTTGATCAAAATAAATGCATTGGCTGCGGACGCTGCTCCGAGATCTGCGCCAACACTTTCCGCCTTAATACCCAGGGCAAAGCCGAGGTTATCAGCACTGAAAAAAGCGATTGCGCGATTCAAGCCGCTGATGAATGCCCGATGGAAGCCATCTTTATTGAAGAATAACTTATTTATCTTTTGGATTAAACCGGTCCATAAGGCTTTCACCGATCATGCCTTGCGGCTTTTTTATATTAAACAGATCCAAAACCGTTGCCGCCACATCGGCGATCATTCCCTTAATTTCATTAACCGCCCCTTCATGGGGCTCTTTTAATTTGTTTTCTCCTGATACAAACCAAAAAGGCACCGGATTAGTGGAATGCTGGGTGTCAATTTGTCCGGTTTGCAAATTTATCATTTCTTCAATATTTCCGTGGTCGGCTGTAACCAGCAAACAGCCGTTTTTGCTCAAAACCAAATCTGTGAGTTTGCCCAGGCACTCGTCAACCACCTCCAAAGCCTTAATGCCGGCCTTAAAATCGCCGGTATGGCCAACCATATCCGGATTAGCGTAATTAACCAGAACAAAATCGTATTTATCAGATTCTACTGCCTTAAGCAGCTTGGCATTAACCTCGTAAGCGCTCATTTCCGGTACTTCCGCGTAGGAGCGGGCATTTTTAGAGGGCACAAAAATACGATCTTCGCCAACAAAAGGATCAGACAAGCCGCCGTTAAAAAAATAAGTGACATGAGCGAATTTTTCCGTTTCCGCTATGCGCAACTGGGTTTTATTCCGGTCGGATAAAATATGGCCCAGCCGGGTAGTTATTTTTTGCGGCAAAAAAACCGCCGGCATCTCAATATCGTTTGCGTATTTGGTAAAACCGACATATTTTAAATTATTGGGAATATTTAAATTTTCAAATTTATCAAAATTATTATTTGTTAAGGCATAAGACATTTGGCGGGCCCTGTCTGATCGAAAATTAAAATTAATAATCGCGTCATTGTCCCTTATTTGCCCAACCGGCTCTTTTTCTGTATTAATAATAACAATCGGCTCCAAATATTCATCAGTCTTTTTTTCATCATATTGTTTTTGGATCGCTACCTGAGGGTCAGTGTCCTGAATTCCTGTGCCATTAATGCAGGCCGCCAAGCCCTTTTCAACCCGATCCCAATTCCTGTTCCTGTCCATGGTAAAATAACGCCCAACAACAGAGGCTATTTTACCGCAGCCGATCCTTTTAATGTTTGCTTCCAGCTGTTCAATAAAATGGATCCCATCCTTGGGCGGCGTGTCCCGCCCGTCAGTCAAAACATGGATAAAAACTTCATTGATCTCCTGCTCTTTAGCCAGCTTAAGCAAAGCGTATATATGGTCAATATGAGAATGCACTCCGCCGGAACCAAGCAGACCAATTAAATGCAGTCTGGATTTATGCTGCTTGACCCATTTAGTTGCTTCTAAAAGCGTTTTATTTTCAAAAAAACGCCGGCTTTGAATAGCCGCCGTAATAGTGGGAAGATAATGATAGATAATTTGCCCGGAACCCATTGTCTGGTGCCCGACTTCGGAATTGCCAAAAACACCCCAGGGCAAACCGACTGACAGGCCGGAAGCTTCCAGGAGCAGTTTGGGGTACCACTGGTTAAATTTATCAATCGTTGGAAGATGAGCGCAGGTTATAGGGTTGCCCAGTTTGGTTTCCCATTCTCCAAAGCCGTCCAACACGACCAAAACCACGGGTTTATATTTATGCATAACCATATTATACCATAATTACAAAACCGAGGCTAAAACTAAATTTTATTGATCTTTAATTTATTCTTACCCAACCGCTTATTTACTGTCTGTATTTTTGAAGCATTAGAAATAACCGCTACTGAACCGTTTTTTATTGGCGCTTTTAAATACTTCTTGGCAACCGCGATTACCTTATCTTTTTTAACTCTTAAAAGGCGAGTGCGGAATTGCTGGCGCTTATGGTCGCTTAGTCCAAAAAGCGCCCAATAAAAAACCCTTTCCCCTTGTTCGGCCGGAGTGTCAGGCTTATCAATATCAGCAATGGCCTGGATAATGCCTTCCTTAACCTGCTCATCATTGAATTTGCCGGCCTGGAGATTTTTAGCCGCGTTAGAAAAAGCTTCTAAAGTGTTAATAACATGCGGATCCCGATATGAGCCAAACTGAAATATGCCTTCGCTCGCGTCATAACGAGCAAAGCCGCCATAAGCGCCGCCCTTTTCCCTAATTTCATTATGCAGAAAAACACGAGATAAAATTTTACTCGCCACCGTCAAGGCAGCTGAATCCAGGTGGTTGATCCTGGCCGCGGGCAAAGAACAAGCTACAAAAGAAACCGCTGTAGATGCAGCCCAGGCTTCTTTAATTTTTGTCTTTTTGAATTTTTTTGCTATTGTTTTGCCTTTATCGCTTTTGGGCAAAGCTTTAAAAATATCATTGCTTAAATTTTTAGCCAAAGTTGATATTTTATCCTCTCCAACGACTGCGATCTTATGCTTGCCTGCGCGGATGATGCTGTTAGCTAAATACTCCAGGTCAATGACTAATTTTGACGGCTTAACGCTCGCGTCTTTCAAAAGTCTTCTGGCAAAATTGAGCTGGCTAAGGCCGTGCCACTGTTCACTTATCTCTTTTGTTTTCGCCAACCCTTGAGCCGACAAGCTAAGGGCAAAATAATGGCCGTTCTCAATAACACTTGCTTCCATTCGGGCAACATATTCCTTTAAATAATTAATAATTAATTTTGGCTGATTAAAATTAATATCACTAATAAGCTGCTTAAATAGCCTGAACATTTGCCTTTGTTTGGGCGCTAAACATTTGGTATGCATGATCCAATACAAAGCGGCCTGTTGGCTCTCGTAATTGCTCTTTACCAGCGGGGCAATACTAAAACCGCCGGTATTGGCTTCAACCGTTCTTAGCCAGGTGGCATAATCCATTAACTTGGTGCCAAGTTTGGGGAAAATATAACTTAAAAACGGCAACAGCGATAATTGGTCCGGCTTTAAGTTGTTAATCGGGAAAGCTGCGTGCAAATAAACCAAACCGGCAGTCGGTTGATCATAAAATGAATAATTACGGCTTAAATGTTTCGGCTTTAAAGCAATGGCGCGAGAACTGATATCGCTCAGCTCAAGGCCGGGCAGACAGGTGATATCACCGTCTAACTGCTGCCATTTTGCCAGATCCTTTGTATTGGCTTTTATTTGCTTTTTAGCCCGGACACTAAGCTGGTTTTTTTGCTTGCTTAACCTTGTTAATTCGCGAGTAACTTGGCTTCTAGCCAAATCATTGCTTGGCTCCAGACTGATAAAAATATGATGAGGATTTTTTAGTAAATTTTTTTCTATTATTAACTCCAAATAACGCGGCCGCTTAAGCAGACTCTTTAGCTTTTTAAATTCATGAGCCGTGTTAAGCGCCATGTCCGGGTTAGCGCCGTATAACCAGGGGCCGATCAACTCCAGCCACAGCTTAAGGCCAACCGGATAAGGCGTATTTGTAATTTCGCGCTTATCAAATTCCAATTTAGCCAATGAGGCAACAATGATCTTTTTGTCTATTCCGGCCCGGCATAATTCCTCCAGAGTTTTTATGATCAATTTTTTGACTTTTAAAATATTAACTTTTTTAATGTCTTTTAAGCCGCAGGAAAAAACTAAATTACGATATTCGTTATTAAGGCCAACGCCGTCTGACAAATCGCTGCCCAGTCCGGAGCTGATCAATGCCTGCCTAAGCAACGCGGCCGGATTCCCCAATAAAATATCACTGATCAATTCCCAAACCAGTGACGCCTGCCATTCATCACTGCCTCCCAGCATCCAGGCCATGGCCGCTTGCGTCCGGTCGGCCGGCATTGGCTTGGCAGTCAAAGGATAATAGCGGACAACGCGCCGCGGGGCTATCCAACGCGATTCTTTGTTAATTTTAATATCAACTGTTCCTTTTTTAAACTTATTTAATACTTCTTTATTTATAAATTTTAAATGTTGATCAATTGGAATACTGCCATAGCTGTAAAAATAACTGTTACCTGGATGATAATATCGCTTATGAAAATCCACTAGCATTTGATGGCTTAAATTCGGAATGGCCTGGGGATCGCCGCCGGAGTTAAACTGGTAAGAAGTGGTTGAAAAAAGCGCTTCTTTAGTGTATTCAACCATTAGCCTTTCCGGAGAAGACAAAGCTCCTTTCATTTCATTATAAACAATCCCTTTACTGACAAGCTGATTGCCCTCAAACTCCAAACGATGGCCTTCTTGTAAAAAATTCAGCCAATCAAGGCGCGGAAAAAAAACCGCGTCCAAGTAAACCGATAATAGATTGTAAAAATCTTTCTGATTGCCGGTTGAAAACGGGTAAGCGGTCCAGTCCTCGGACGTAAAAGCGTTCATAAAGGTTTGCAAGCTGCGCTTGATCATGGAAAAAAACGGATCCCGAACCGGATACTTTTCAGAGCCGGTAAGTACCGTGTGTTCCAGAATATGGGCTACGCCGGTATTGTCTCTGGGAATAGTTTTAAAAGCCACGCAAAAAGTATTGTCGCGCGTTGCGTTAGCCACGTGAAAATACTTAGCTTTGGTTTTGATGTGCTCCAGGCTAAGGCAAACAGCCGGCGGCGAAACAATTTTTTTCACCTTAACAACTCGCCACCCGTGAATAATTTGATTTTTTCTATAATTAACTTTTTTCATTGGCCGAAATACGCCTTTAAATAGCTATTTTAAAAATCACGATTTATTTTCAAATACTTTAAAACTAATCTAAAGGTATTAAACACCCCCTTAACGGGGGTGTTTAATATTGATAAATTCGTAAATTCGTAATTAATTCGTAATTCGTAACCCCCTACATCATTTTCTTCCGAATAAAGGCCGGGATGCCCAGTTCATCATCTTCATCATCTCCGGCAGCCGGCTTTTTACTTGCCGGCTCGGCTTGGGCGGCTTTAAGGGGCGAGGCTTTGATTTTGAATTTTTTATGCTTTTGCTTATCCTCTTTTTCTTTATCGGCAATAAACCTATTCTGGGAATAATTAATGTCAGAGCCGGCTGAATCATTGACCCCGCCGATCCGTCCGTCAAAACCGGTCGCGACCACGGTTATTTTTAATTCATCTTTCATTTTAGGATCAATTACCGCGCCGAATATGATTTTGGCATCCTCGTCAGCCGAAGCGGAAATTATCTTGGCCGCTTCATTTACCTCGTTCATGCCCAAATTCTCTCCTCCGGTTATCGTGAACAAAAGCCCGCGCGCGCCTTCAATAGACATTTCCAAAAGCGGTGAATTAATCGCGCCTTTAGCGGCATCAATCGCTTTATTTTCTCCGCTGGCAATGCCAATCCCCATTAAAGCCGAACCGGCATTAGACATTATCGCTTTTACGTCGGCAAAGTCAACGTTGATAAGGCCGGGCTGGGTTATCAGCTCGGCAATCCCCTGAACGCCTTGCTGCAGGACTTCATCCACCACTCGAAAAGCGTCTAAAAGAGAAGTTTTTTTGTCTATTACCTGGAGTAATTTATCATTGGGAATAGTAATTATTGTGTCCACTTTATCCTGCAATTCGGTTAATCCGCGTTCAGCGATATTTTTCCGCTGGGCTCCTTCAAAAGCAAAAGGCTTGGTTACTACCGCCACGGTCAAGGCGCCTAGATCCCGGGCAATTTCCGCGACTGTGGGCGAAGCCCCGGTGCCGGTGCCGCCGCCCAAACCGCAGGTAACAAACACCATGTCCGCGTCTTTAAGCATATCACGAACCTCGTTTTGCGACTCTTCAACCGATTGGCGGCCAAGCTCCGGATTCATACCGGCTCCAAGTCCGCGGGTTATGGTTTTACCGACATGAAGTTTTTTACCGGCCTTATTATAATGCAAAGCCTGAACATCGGTATTCATGGCAATAAATTCCACGCCCTTAATCCCGGCGTCAACCATTCTATTAATAACCGCGCCGCCGCCGCCGCCAACACCGACGACTTTAATTTTTGCGAAAGTTTCTACTGTTGGTTTTACTTCTGCCATATATGTTTAATTAATTACTTTAGTTAAAAAATCAACTAATATTAAAATTCCTTTACGGAAAATTAAGCTAGTTTTTATTACTAACTCACCTTACGCACTAAATATTTTTACTTTAGAAAAAGTTATAAT
>JAGLPO010000087.1 GCA_023137275.1 Candidatus Parcubacteria bacterium
ACTTTTTTTACGTGATAAGTGCGTAGCATGAGTTATTAATACTTATAACTACATTCTATAATATTATTGATTTTTTTTCAAGTTTTTTAATTTTCCAAATAAAAAAACTGTACACATTTTTTATACAGCTCTTTTGTCTGTTAATATTTACGGTAGCAAAGACTTGAACCATTTCTTGGCCTTGCCCAGCACCTGATTAATAGTATTGTTGCCGGGAATGCCAAAATTAAAACCCCGGCCCTGATCAATAATTTTACTGCCCCAGATCACCAGACCCAGCGCGTTTAAATACTCGGTTTCATTTACTTTATCAATCACCGCGTCAATCGTATTGGTTCCGAGCGCGACCGGAAGGCGCAATTTATCTTTTCCAACTTCAACTATATCCGATAGCCTGGTTCCGCCGCCTATTAAAAATACGCCTCCGGGCAGCATACCTGACCTTTCTATTTTTTTAAATTCTTCATCAATCTTTTCAAATATTTCTTCCAGACGGGCTTCTATTATCTCCGCTAAATATTTCCTGGAAATACTTTTTAATTCATCGGCCGCGTCTTCTTCTTTGGCTAATTCGCTAATATCAATCTCTTCCTTTTTCGTATATTTAGCCGGTATAGCGCAACCGAATTCTTTTTTTATGCGATCAGCCAAATTGATCGGACATCTAAGTCCGATCGCTACATCCGCGGTTATGTGCTCCGAACCAATCGGAATCACAGCCGTATGAAGCAGCTCCCCTTCTTCAAAAACAGACAAACTGGTAGTGCTTGCCCCGATATTAACCAGAGCGGCTCCCAGTTCCTTTTGTTTTACTCCGATAACGGCCTCGGCGGCCGCCAAGGGAGAAAGCACCAAATCTTCTATATCCAGACCGGTCCGAAAAATAGCTTTGGTTAAATTTTTTATCTGGCTGCTTAGTCCCTGAATTATCAAGGTTTCAACTTCCAGGCGAACCCCGGTCATGCCCACCGGATCTTTTATCTCTTCCTGGTTATCAACGGTAAATTTAACCGGTATAACGTGCAAAATCTCATAATTAGGCGGCACTGACAAAGCGCGAGCCGCTTCCAAGGCTCTTTCCACGTCATCCTGGCTTATTTCCCCGTCGCTTTTGGAAACCGCTACTACGCCGCGGCTTTTTTCGCACTTGATATGCGGACTATTAACGCTAACCCAGACTGAATCAATCGGCACGCCAACCAGTCTTTCAGCGCGCTCCAGGCAAGCCGAAATTGATGAAGTAACATCTTCAATTGATTTAACCACGCCTTTGCTTATTCCTTTAGCCGGCACGCTTATCGCGCCGATTATCTGGATCGTGTCATCTTCAATATTATTTTTTTGCTGGCCTACTACCAAACGAATCGCGGTTGATCCAATATCCAGCCCGGCTATAATTTGTTCTTTCATAATTATTGTGCAGTGAGTCTATTTTAACAATAAAACATAAATTGTTTTGCCATTCTCTTATTATACTAAAAAAATACGATTTCGCCAATACTACATATTTGACATACTACATATTTGAAACATAAGGTATAAATACTATTAAGCCAACCAATACGGCCATTATTGACGCCAGCATAACCGCCGCTGCCATAATATCTTTAATTTCTTTAACATAAGTGTTTAAACGCGGCTTAAGCACGTCAGTTACCCGCTCAATCGCGCTATTTACCACTTCCATTATTATTACCAGGCCTATTACCAGGATTAAAGCTATCCACTCCATTCCGGTTAAACCAAAATAAACGCCCAAAACCACTACAAAAATCGCAACAATAAATTGAATATGCAAATTTTGCTCCTCTCTTAAGGTTTTTGCCATCCCTTTAATAGCGTAGCGAAAACTCTTAAACAATCTTTTTATGCTTATCATATATTTTTATAAACTTTTTTCCCTCTTTTATTATTTTTTGCTTTCCTTTTTCAGTATCATCCTTAAGCCCCAACAAATGCAATAAACCATGAACCAGAATAAAAATTAATTCTTCTTGGATATTTTCTGAATACAATTTTGCCTGGCGTTTGATCTGGGCGTAATTGATAATTATTTCCCCAAAAAATTTATCATCCGCAATGCCGGGGAAAGCTAAAATATCAGTAATTCGGTCTTGCTTGCGATAACGATGATTTAATTTTTTTATCGCGCAATCTCCGACAATAACAATAGACACTTCAAATTCCTGTTTTTTGTAAACCTTAAGAAATAAATCAATTACTTTCTTTATTAAAGATACCGGAATCTTATTTTTTGTTTGATTATTTACTTCTACCATTGTTGTTTTGCCTGACGGCAAAAGCCGCAAATGCGAATGCGGCACATGCGAATTAGTTACGTTCCAGACTGTTAATCATCATTTCAAATATATTTTGATAGCTGATTATTCGCTGCAGGCCCAGATTATAAGTTACAGTATATAATTTCTCTTCACCCGGATAAACTAAATAAAACGTCATTGAATTCTCGCTTTTTACGCCATTCCAGCCTTGCTTATATAATTTTTGTTCCAAATTAATCACGGGAACACTAAATTCTTTTTTATACCAATCTTCTATTGACAGGCCATCAGTCTTTTGGGACACGATTATTTGAAAAAATTGATTATTATCAAGCTTGATCATTATTGACTCATCATTGCCAACTCTCTCAATTGACCAGGCATCCGGATAATACAAAGAATAGCGGTAAACGGCGTTAGTGTATTTCTTTATTTTTGGATTTGTTACAATCGCTCCGACTCCGCCCGGATTATAAAGGTTTAATAATTCCGATTTATCGTCATAGCCGTCATTATCCGAATCTTTTTTTTGCAAATCAGTGCCTAATAAGACTTCTTCTAAGTCGCTCAAACCGTCCTGGTCGCTGTCGCTGGAATAGCTGAAAACCGCTGGAGCAGGCTCAATTTCAACTTCGGTTGAAGTAGCGTCCAGAGAAGTGCTGGTGGCTATGTCTACCCGTTTAATATCAACTTCCTTTACTGCTTCTTTTTGTTTAATCTCTATATCCGGGGAAGTGGGCGGCGGCGCGACTGGCTCAGACTTAAAAATTTCATCGTCTTCATGTAAATATTCTTCTGTTTCTTCAATTGGACTTATAGCCTCTGTATTTACTTTAGGATTATATATTGTTAAATAGTAATAAGCCGCAACAAATATAACCAGCAGTAAAACTCCTCCCCCGACTAAAATAAAAAGTCCGACCCGTTTAGTGTTGTCTTTGCCGTGAGCGGTTGAACTTAAAAAACTTTTAGGCATAGTATGTATTATAGCGGCGCCTTTTTTCTTAAGTCCTTGGTTTGTCTCGGTTCCGCCCATATTAAGCTCAGCCGGCGATTGATCTTTATCATTTGTCATATTTTCTAATTAATTTCATAAAGCTTGCCCGGCCCGTTTGGATTATATCCGTCTTGCACTTCGGCGCCGTCAAAAAAACCGTCGCCGTCCGTATCTTCGTTGATCGGATCGGTTTTATAAACATAGACTTCTTCCCGGTCAAATAAACCGTCATTGTCAGTATCCACGCTGTTTATATTAGTGCCAAGAGATATTTCCTCCTGGTCGCTTATGCCGTCGCCGTCAGTATCCGATAACAACGGTTCGGATATTGCATTATCTGACGCGGGTTCTTCTGTCTCCGACGGCTCTGCAATATTTTCCAGTTCTGATATATCAGTATCCGCGTCATCCTGTTCTATAGGAATATCTGGCGTATTTTCCTCTTCAAGGGAATTTATTACTTTCGCGTCTTCATCCCCGATTAAATTAATTACATACTTATAGCCGTACATTCCCCCGGCTCCAATCGCGCCTAAAACGACAATTAAAACAACCGGGATTATGATTTTTCTAAATTTATTGCCTTTTGGCTCTGCCCCGCTTAATTCTTCCCCGTGACCGGCATCGGCCTTAGGCTGAAACGCGGCCGGCTTTATCGGCTCTACCTCGCCCGCGTCAGTATCGGAAAAAATATCTTCTATACCGGCATTTGAATTTGCTTTATTAGGCGCTTTTGGCGCCTCAGATACTGACGGCGCACTGGTCAAAGTCGGCTGAACACTAGCCTCCGAAGCTTCTTCTTTCGTAGAAACATTATCGTCTCCTTCACTTGAATTATCACTTGTTTTATTGTCTAAATCATCAAACATAAATTTAAATATTTTTCAAGTTATGCCCAAAGG
>JAGLPO010000088.1 GCA_023137275.1 Candidatus Parcubacteria bacterium
ACATCCACTCCATATCAAAAAAATCAGCGGACGTATTTTGATCGTATGGGTCCCAATGGGCTAACTGTTTTGCTGCCCCTGTTCCAAAATTTCCATTTTTGATTAACAACTGAGCGAGTTCGGCTCTGAGCTGTTTGTCTGTCTCACGGTATTTTGCCTTTGTTTTCGGAGTTCGGGCGGAAAAATGTTTCTGACGAACCTTTGCCAGTTCCGTTTCTTTTTCCTTGATTTTTAGCTCAAATAAATTCCCAAGACCTTTTTCAACACCGATCAGCGTGTTGGCCGCAACAAACCGGGTTTCAAGATTCGGCAGCGGCAGGATTCCCAGGTTTTCCTTATTTTCAATGATCTTTTGATCTACAATCAGAGAAATAAAGAAACGAAGTTTGGAAATCTGAACAGCAATAGGTTGAATATCTACACCGAATATGCAGTTTTCAATCAGGTAAAGCTTGCGACCGAAATCAAGCTCGTTATTATCAAACGCATCGTTAATGGTTGTCAGTCGTTCTTCCAGCTCGTCCAGTGCTTTTTGACGGGCTTTGAAATCTTTTATTTTTTCGGCATATGAGATATCTTTTTTTACTTCTCTAGTCTGATTCTCGATTTGCCTTTTCTTCCACTGTTTGTTTTGAGGATCAAGTTTTGAAAGGATATGCACCATTTTATGCAAAATGCCCATGGGAAATGCGCCTGAGCCGCAGGCAGGATCAAGAATTTTAGCATTATCCAGAGCAGTAATAATAACCTTTACTTCTTTTTTTGAAAAAAGATGGTCTTCCGTGGAGTATGAAAGCAGGTTGTGTAGTTTGTTATTTATCTCCTTTTTTACACTGGCAGGTAACTTTGATTTGGATGGGGCGATTTTTGTTTGAACCGGTTTTTGTTTGCCAAACAAACTTTTCTGGGAAGGCGGCGTTTTTTGAATGAACCCGGATTCCTTCTCGTAAAGCTCTGTCAATTTGCCCTCAAGGTATGCAATCAGGGATTCATCCACCATATAGTTAACGATTTCCCTTGGAGTATAAAATGATCCTGTCTGTTTTCGCGCCGTGGTTTGTGTTTCGGGGTTGTAGCTGGCCAGCAGGTTTTCAAACACCTTGCCAAGCAGTTCCGGATCAAGGGCGATTTCTTCTTCAATGGGTGTGTTTTCTGCAATGGTGAATTTATATGAGTTTAGAATGTGAATTATTCCTCTGACCGTTTCTTTTTTTCGTTTTTTACTTCCGTAGATCTCACTTAAATCGATCTGATCCTCATCTCCGAAAAAGAGAAAATCAGGTACTTTAAGTTTTTTTTCATGCACGGGTCTGTTAGAAAAACAATCAATCCTTGTTTCATCAGGCTTTCCAATATTTTTGTCCAGGTTTTCGAACAGCCCGCCGTTTAAAAAGGGGATGGTTTCAAACAGCTTTAGGGCTTTTTTCTTATCTTTAAAAAACCTCTCGTATCTGTAAAACTCCTGGATGCCGTATTGACGATTGACGAATTTGCGACTTTGGGGATCATCCTTTTTCATTTTTGTGTTCAGCGTCGCAAAAAACAGGTTCTGTAAAATCGCTTTGTAATAAGTGCTGTTATTACTGTCCGTATAATTCAGATAGTCATCAAGACTTTCCGTGTCAAACAGCACACCCGGGATCAGGTTTTTCTCCTTTAAAAACCAGACAAACATCAAACGAGTAATCAAACGGATGACACTGGTTGCATTTCTGACTTCCCTGTCTTTTTCCGCATCATTCGGAAACTCAACATACGGTAAGGCCCAGAAGTACCAGTTTGATAATTCCCTGTAAAACTGCTTGCTCAGCAGGGAAACACTGAAAACTTCCTGCCAGTAGTTATACAGCCCGTCGAAAGTGTTAACCGCCTTTTTACCGGTGGTTGTGATGGCAAGATTTTCTAATATTTTCAAATGACCGGTATGGGTTTTTATCGTGTCAATATCTTTAAGCAGGGAAACCTTACCGGCCTTTTCACCTTCACGCCATTTTTGTTTATAGGGCGCTCTTTCGCAGTTTGAAAAAGAAATATACCGATCGTATTTGAATACAATAACAACCGGAGTGTAGTGAAATTCCCGGTTAAAGGCTCTCGTGATTTCCGACATCTGGCCGCGGGTCGGAAGTTTTCCGCCTGGCCGGTCAAGTGTGACGCCAAATATCAAGAGCCCATCGTATTCCTTTTTTCTTAGCTGTTTATTATCAATTATCGAAGGTTGTTTATTAAATGCCCTGTCATCCACCATGCCTAAAAAATAGACATCATCCACAAGCTGGTGTGCGGGATGGTTTGGTTTATATGTGTTTGAGAGGATTTCTTTGGGCGAAGTCGGTTGCTCGGTAATATAATGGATGGGGATATTAAGATTTTCAAAAAATATTTTTATGGAAGAATAAAAATCCTGATCATTGAAATATTGCAGATTCATCTTTTTCCCTCGGGTATTAGTTCACCAGAAACCAGACGATTAAATCAAAATTGTCTATTTGAAATTTATCTTCAACTTTAATATTTTCCTTAAGTCTCTTTACAGCAGAAATATCACCAACTTTTAATTTGTTCAGCACGTCTTTTGCGGATTTGCCCATTTTTGTTTTGGTGTTGCCTTCTTCGTCTTCGACTTCTT
>JAGLPO010000089.1 GCA_023137275.1 Candidatus Parcubacteria bacterium
GCTACCTTTGCTAGTCTAGAGCCTAATCAATACGAGCAAACTGTTTATTACAATGAAATACCAATAAAAACAACAGAAACTAAAATCAGCTTTACGATCAGCGATGAACAAACAGAGTATGTGATGCAGATCGATCAGGACGGAGACGGAGATTATGAATCTGAGATTGACCCAAGCTCAATTTTAAACGAGCAGGAATCACAGGATTTAATAAAACCAAAAACAATTATTAATATTTTAGAAACACAAATAAATGATAACTGGATCGCTCCTGTTAAAATAGAATTAGCCGCCCGTGATAATGAAAATGGTTCAGGCATATTAAAAACAGAATATAGCCTGGACAATAAAGAAACATGGACAGAGTATCAGGAGCCGTTTACTATATTCGCTTTAGGCGCTGCCACTATTTTTTATTCATCCACAGACAGGGCCGGAAACAGGGAAGAGAATAAAACAGAAACCATAGTGATTACAGAAATAACAATAGACACCACGATCCAGGATATAGAAAAAGCGTATCAGGACAAAGATATTACTAAGGAATGGATAAAGAATAGTCTTATTTTTAGGTTAAATTTACTGCAGAAATATATTAATGGACACGATGGCAAAAAAATATGCGAAAAAGCAATAAAATCAAGATATAATACAATTCTTTTGTCTTTAAATCATTATCATGCAAAAGGATGGGTGGATAATCCAGGTTATGGTATAATTAAAAATGACATTGAATATTTAATTAACAGTCAAGGAATTTGAATATTCCCGACTACTGTTATGCCCTTTGGGCACAAGGTACCCTTTAGGGTATAACTTGTAATTTAGAATAAAAAGTATGGATAAAAAAAGTATTTTTACAATGTTAATTTATTATATATTAACAGTAATTCCTATTGTTTTTGAAAATTTTCTTTTGGATTTTGGTTATTTGTTATTTTATTATTTAATATTATTTTTAGTCTTTTTTGTTATATACATAAAAACATTAAAAAAACAAAAGTATAAATTTTTATTTACAATACTTTATTTGATTCCATTGATTTCTATTATTACGTATGTATATATAGGTTTTGCAAATATGAAGCCTTTAAATTGGTAAAGCAAATTTTGCGTCTAATTTAGAATAAAAAGTATGGACAATTTAAAATATAGCAATTATTAATATACATTTACGTATACATTTTAATGTATACATAAAACTATATGAAAATTTTAAAATCATTAGTACTAGTGTTTATTTTGCTGGGGGCGGGGTTATTATTTAGCGCCAAGCCTGTTCTGGCCTTTAATGACCTGCAGGTGACTGAGGTTAAAGTAGTGCCGAGCGCGCCGGCCTTTAACCAGCCCGTAGTGGTTACCGTAAAAGTGCTTAATAACGGGGACGAATGGCTGACCGATAATACCGGCATTGATTCAATCGGAATTAATTTTTATGATTTTGACCAGACCAGGCTGGTAATGCCAAGCGTAAGCGCGAGCAATCCGCTGGAGCCAACCAAAACCGTTGTCTATACAATAGAAGGTTCGTTCTATTCAATTGGCAAGAAAAATGTCAGCTTTACCGTGGACAAGAACGATGATCTGGATGAATTGCGGGAAGGCAATAACTCCAACTACGCGCAGATCACCGTGGTGGAGCAGTATGACGTTGCGATCAGATCAATATCAGTATTTCCAACCAACCCGGCTGCCGGCCAGGAGTGCATTGTCACCGTAACTGCCAAAAATTCAGGCTATGCCAAACTCAGGACTTCTCTGGGGATAAGCTCTTACAGTTATAATTTTCAGGATTTTACTTTAATAGAAGAAACCGCGCCGGAAATTAATTCTGACAATCCGGTTTTGTCAGGAGAAGAATTTGAATATGTTTATCGTGGCAAATTTTCCACTGAAGGCAACAAAAGCCTGCATTTTTCTATTGATAACAGTGATCAGCTGAAAGAAAGCAACGAAGACAATAACGAGACCACTGTTTCCTTAACCATTGTGTCGCCCACGGCGATCGACATTGGCATTACCAAGATAGAGCTAAGCAACAATACTCCGGTTACCAACGAGGAAGTAACAATCACCATTACCGTGGCCAATACCGGGTCCGTAACTCTGGTAAGCGATGCCGGTTTCCGCTATGACGCGGACATATCGGTGTTTCCTATAATTGAGCAGGAAGTAAAATATATTTTTGATGATTTTAAAATTGAAAGTTTTAGCGCCAGCAGCTATCCATCGTTCGCGGCTCCGCTGCTGCCAGGCAATAATTTTACCTATGCTTATACTGGAGTGTTTTTTAATAACCCGGGCGAGCGGAGTTTAAATTTTAGCGTTAATATCAATGACCGGTTAAAAGACACTGACCATGCGAACAATTCAGTTTCCCACACGGTTTATGTCTATGATAATGCCGGCACCCGGGACGCTTTTGAGATCACTAATACTAAGGTTGAATTTTACAGCTCCAGTTCGGCGCGTCTTTATTGGCAGACAACCAAAAAGGCTGTTGCCAGCGCTGACTACAAGAAAAATTTGTTTACCGGCTGGGTGGAAACCGGCGAGAGCCAGAGCCTGATTCACACCCGGGATATAAGCGATCTTGATCCTGGCGGAAGTTATGACTGGCGCGTTTTCGCAAGCTACGGCACTGAAGAGAGAGAAAGTACGAATCTAAGTTTTATTATGCCCGCAGATGATATTATCAGGATAACAAGCGGTCCGCGGATAATAACGCAGGCTCCGGTAGCTGAAGTACCGGGGCAAGCAACCGTAAGCTGGGATACCAGCTTTTTGGCTGACACAAAAGTATATTACCGTATTAAAGACACCGCGGATTATATTGCCAAAAAATCAACTGACTTGACGAGCGAGCATGAAGCGATTTTGGCCGGCCTTGCTAACAACACTTATGAATATTATGTGGTTTCGGAAAATAATTCCAACCACAAAGTAGAGTCTGTGCCTTTAACATTCACTGTCGGCGCGTCCGCGGCAGAAACAGAAGAAGCAGAGGCAACAGAAGCGGAAACAGAGGCTGAAGCTGAAGGATCTGATTCTGTTGATTCTGATCCAGCCGATCCGGTTGGGCAGGAAACAATTAAAAATCAGGAAATGTATCAGAGTCTTAGAGGTAAAATAATTCTTACAGTAGAGCAAAACGGCGAAGCCTATTATATAAATCCCGGGAGCGAAACCCGGCATTATCTGGGGCGCCCGGACGACGCGTTCTCAATAATGCGCGGCCAGGGAATAGGCATTACCAATGAAAATTTGTCTTTAATACCGATCGGCCTGGCCAGCCTTACAGGCGATGACACTGACGGTGATTTACTCTCAGACATGTTTGAAGACGCGATCAAGACTGACAAAAACAAAGCTGACAGCGACGGAGACGGATTTAATGATTATGAAGAAGTAATAGGCGGCTATGATCCGCTGGGTAACGGCATGGCGCGAGTTGATCAAAACTTTGCCGATGATCAATACGGGAAAATATTTTTGCAAGTGGAAAATAACGGCGAGGCCTGGTATGTTGATCCAGCGGATAATAAGCGGTATTTTCTGGGCCGCCCCGCCGACGCTTTTGCAGTGATGCGGAATTTGGGACTCGGAATATCTAATGCTGATTTTGACAAGTTATCAGAATAAAACCTGTAGCTATGGCGGGCAAGCCCGCTGACGCTTTTGCGGTGATGCGCGCGCTCGGGCTGGGAATTAGTAATAGTGATTTTGAAGCGTTGTAAATATGAATAAATTTAAAACCTATAATATCATTACCATCGGGTGCCAAATGAACAAGAGTGATTCAGAGAGGATAGCCGGGTATTTTGAAGAGCAGGGGATGAGGGAAGAGACAGACAAGTATAAAGCCGATGTGGTGGTGTTAACGACCTGCGGGGTAAGGCAGTCGGCCGAAGATCGGGTTTACGGTTTTGTTCCCAAGATAAAAAAAGAAAATCCAGGCTGTTTTCTCATCCTTACCGGATGCTTGTCAATGAGGAGCGACGTAAAAAAGCGTTTAGGCGATTTGGTTGATTTATGGATGCCGATTGGGGAAATATCAAATATCAAGTATCCCGCCCGAACGCAAGCGTCGAGTCGGGCGCGGCAAATATCAAATAAATTCCAAATTCCAAATTTCAAACAAGACAATTGTAGTTATTTGGAATTAAAAGCAAAGTATAGTTCCGCTTTTAGCGCGTTTGTGCCGATCGGGAACGGCTGTAATAATTATTGTTCTTATTGCGTGGTGCCATACGCGCGCGGGCGAGAAAAGTATCGGCAAGCCAAGGATATAATAATGGAGGTTAAGGATTTGGCAAATAAAGGATATAAAGAGATTACGTTGATTGCGCAGAATGTGAATTCATATAGAGACGGCAGACGACAGACAACAGACGACAGAAAATATGGATTTTCAAGTTTACTTATTGATGTTAATAAAATTTCTGGGGAATTTTGGTTAAGGTTTGCGACGAGCCATCCTAAGGATATGAGCGATGAGCTGATTGAAACGATCGCTGAATGCGAGCGTGTTTGTGAACACGTGCATTTGCCGGCCCAGACCGGAGACAATGAGATACTTAAAAAAATGAATCGTAAATATACGCGGGAAGACTATTTAGAATTAACAAGCAAGTTGAGAAAAAAAATTAAGCCGCCTTTAGCTATTACAACTGATATTATTGTCGGGTTTCCCGGGGAGACCAAAGAGCAGTTTGAGAATACGGTTAAACTTTTCAAAGAAGTTAAATTTGATATGGCCTATATCGCCCAGTACAGCCCGCGGCCCGGAACCGCGGCAGCCAAATTGAAAGACAACGTGCCTAAACAAGAAAAAAAGCGCCGTGAAGCCGCTTTGATAAAAATACTGCGAAAGACAGCTTTGGAAAATAATAAAAAATATATTGGAAAAACGGTTAAGGTTTTAGTTGAGAAAAAAGGCAAGGACGGTGATTGGTTTGGTAAGACAAGGACATTTAAAAATGTTAAAATAGACGACAGACGACAGACGACAGACGACAGAAATTTATCAGGTAAGTTTGTGGAAGTTAAAATAATTAAAGTAAAGGATTTTGGGATGAAAGGGGAAATTGTGGATTAAGATTATTAGCACGCACTCATCACGTAAAAAAAGTTATAATTTATATAATTTAAACAAAAAAGAGGATAAGAACAAGTTTTATCTTAACTTTTTTGCTTAAATTATATAAATTATAACTTTTTCTAAGGTAAAAATGTTTTAAGTGTAAGGTGAGTTTTAATAAGATTTAAAATATGTCAATTAGTAAAAATAAAATTATAGTGATTGTTGGGACAACCGGAAGCGGGAAGACCGCGTTGGCGGTTGATTTGGCCTGGAAATTCAACGGCGAGGTGATCTCGGCGGACAGCAGGCAAGTATATAAGTATATGGATATTGGGACAGGGAAAGATCTGGATGAGTATATGATTAGACGGCAGACAACAGACGGCAGACAACAGACGGCAGACGGCAGACGGCAGACGGCAGACGGCAGACGGCAGGATATTAAGATAGCTAGTCATTGCATTGATTTGGTGCATCCGAATACGGAGTTTAATTTGGGAAAATGGAAAAAGCAGGCCGAAAAGGCGATCAGGGAAATCAGCAAGCGCCATAGAGTGCCGATCGTGGCCGGCGGAACCGGTTTGTACGCGCAGGCTCTGGTTGATAACTATAATTTAAGCCAAAGCAAGCCGGATAAAAAGCAACGCGCGCGGCTGGAAAAGATGAGTATAGAAAAATTATTTGAAAAATTGTTAAAGTTAAACGAAAAAATGGCATTAAGGCTTAATGTTAGTGATAAGATGAACAAAAGACGTTTAATTCGTAAGATAGAAATTTTGTTAGACGACAGACCCGCCAGCAACGCGAGCGTAGCAAGGCGGGCGCGGCAACAGACAACAGACAACAGAGAGCAGGGTTATGATTCACTTGTGCTGGGTATTACTTGGCCGGCAGATGTACTTAAGGAGAGGATACTAAAAAGAATAAATGATCGGCTGGAAAGAGAAGATATGTTGGGAGAAGTGGAGCGTTTACACTCGGATCATAAAGTAAGCTGGAAACGGTTAAGTAACTTTGGCTTGGAATATAAGTATTTAAGCTCTTATCTCCGGAAAGAGATCAGCTATGATAATATGGTTCTTGATTTGGCGCGGGCGACTTATCAATTTAGCCGGCGGCAAATGACCTGGCTCAGGCGCTGGGAGCGGCAGGGTCGGAAGATCTATTGGGTAAAGAATAAGACAGAGGCAAGGAAAGCGGCCAGACAATTTTTAAAATAATTTTTTTATAATTTTTGAAACCAATATTGGATTTGCTTTTCCCTTGGTGCTTGACATTGTTTGTCCGATAAAGAATTTTAATACTGTTTTTTTGCCGTTTTTATATTCTTCAGCCTGCTTAGGATTATCAGCTATCACTTGCTTGATAGTTTTTTCAAGTTCAGCCTCATCGTCAATTTGCTCCAAACCCATATCCTGCATTATGTTGCCGGGATCTCCTCCATTCTTATACATTTGGGCTAAGATCTTGGTGCCGGCCGAAGAATTGATTTTCCCCTGATAAACCAGGGCGATCAGTTCGGCAAAATTTTCCGGGGTAATTTTAATATCTTTAATAGATAAATTGTCCTTGTTTAGATGGGTAAACAGCTCTGATATCAGCCAATTGCCGGCCGCGCGCGCCAGTTTGCGTTTTTGGCGCTCCCATTTATCGCCATTAGAATCAATCCAGGCGCGAAGCTCGGATATTACTTTCTCGGTATAATCAGCCAGATATTTGTCGCTGACCAGAATGGCGGCCGCTTCTTCGCTTAGATTATACTGCTTTATAAAACGCTCTTTCTTTTTTGGCGGCAATTCAATAATATTGGTTTTTATTTCTTTAAGCCAGCTGGCATCAATTTTTATCGGGGGAATGTCCGGCTCCGGAAAGTAGCGGTAATCAGCTGAAGTTTCTTTAACGCGCTGGCTTACGGTAATATTTTTTTTGTCGTTCCAACCGCGGGTTTCCTGAATCAGCTTTTCATTATTTTCAATCGCGTTGATCTGCCTTTTGATTTCGTAGTTAATTGCTTTTTCCACGGCCTTGAAAGAATTAATATTTTTAACTTCTATTTTGGGATTTAATTTATAATCGCCAAGCGCGCGGATCTCACCGTCTTTATATTCCCATTCATCTTTTTCCTGGACGCTGACATTGGCTTCGCAGCGCATTTCGCCTTTTTCCATGTCCGCGTTGGAGATATCCAGATATCTTAAAATTTGCTGGTAGGTCTGGCAGAATTTCTTGGCTTCTTCGGCTGACTCAATAATAGGCTCGGTAACCAGCTCCAGGAGCGGAGTGCCGGCGCGGTTAAAGTCAATAAGCGAATAATTTTTTCCCACCGGATGGGTGTTTTTGCCAGTGTCTTCTTCCAAATGAACGCGGGTAATGTCAATATCGCGGCCATTAACCTTAAGGCTGGCATCATAAACAAAGGGCAGATCATATTGCGATATTTGGTAGCCTTTGGGCAGGTCCGGATAAAAATAATTCTTGCGGTCAAATTTTGAAAGCTTGTTTATTTTTCCTTTTAGCGCCAAACCTAAAAGCAAAGCCCATTCTATGGCCTTGTAGTTCGGCGCCGGAAGAGTGCCGGGATGGCCCAGGCAGATCGGGCAGGTGTTTTCGTTCGGCTTTTTACCCGCCGGGTCGTTATCACAAGCGCAGAACATTTTCCGCTTGGTTTTTAGCCCGGCATGGATCTCCAAACCGATTATAATATCGTATTTCATATTTTATAGAAAATAGATAACAGAAAACAGAAAATTGTGTATCTACTAGTATTATATTAGCTTAAAAAAGCGAAAAAAGCAAGAAAAAAGCCGCCTTGGATTATTTGGCGGTTTCACCTTACGCACTAAATATTTTTACCTTA
>JAGLPO010000009.1 GCA_023137275.1 Candidatus Parcubacteria bacterium
ATAACTTTTTTTACGTGATAAGTGCATAACATGAGTTATTTATATTGTTTTTCTATTATTTTAATTGAGTCTTTGCTGATTACAACGCCTCTCTTAACCAGCAAATCAACAATATTCAAATTATCAATATTAATATATTTAACCCCAACTAAATTTTTGCTTGAATATTTCGTTTTTTCGTCTTTTTTGTCATTAATTATCAGTATGCTTCTTTTTTCGTCTTTTTTGTCATTGATCTTTTTAAGTAAACTATCAATTGTTTTAGTTTTAAATTCTTTTATATCAAAACTTTCAATAACAGTCAAATTGTTATTAGCAACTTTGTCGGAAAGCACCATTAACAGCGCCTTTTGCTTCATTTTCTTATTTATCTGCTTTTTATAATTACGCTCGCTCCTGGGCCCAAAGGTTACGCCGCCGCCCATCCAGATCGGTGAACGGTTTGAGCCGGCCCGGGCCCGACCGGTTCCTTTTTGCGCCCATGGCTTTCTGCCGCCGCCGCGAACTTCGCTCCTGTCCTTGGTGTGCGCCAGATTCTGCCTTTCATTAGCCATCTGCGTTACCATTGCCTGGTGCACAAGCGCTTCATTAGTTTTCAAACCAAAAACCTTATCGGATAATTTAATATCACCGACTGCTTCAGCTTTTTGGTTATAAACATTTACCTTAATTGACATATTTGAAAAACTATGCTATATTAATTTATTACTTTAAATCATTTTGATAAATAATTTAGAGAAATAAATCAATATTTTTTGACCTTTAAAAAAGGAGCGGGGTGTAAATATGAAAAAATTAATTGTTATGGGCTTTGTAGTAACGCTTATTATTCTTGGGCTGTTTGGAATTATTTTTCAATTAACGAAAAATATAAACTTTGCGTCTATGGTTACGACCATAGCTGCATCTGTGAGTTTAATTACTGCCGCAATTACAACTAATACCAGAATTGAAACTAAACTTGTTAATTTAATTGTATTCTTATTCACGACTATGACTGCTTTTACGTCTACGCTGATTACGGTTATGATTAAAACTGCACCCACAAATCTGGCTATAGTTGATATTCTTATAATTACAGTCGTAATCGCGTCTACAGCTGTGGCAATAATTGCAGCTATGGTTGAAACTTCAAAAAAAACACTTGTTTCAAAAACGAAAGTTTCTGTAGTATTTGCAGTAGAAATAAGCGTTGCGGTTGTAGCAACAATGCTCATCTTAAAATACGCGGCTTAAAACAAAAGCCTCAATTCAAACCAGCACGGCAGTTAAAACTAAATTTAACTTTAACAGCCGTGCTTATTTTTTTATTTTAATGTCCTATTTTTTCTCTTCTTTCTTTTTCTCATCAACTTTTTCCTTAGCCTCAACTACTTCCTTTTCAACCTCTTTTGGGGTTTCAGCCTTTTCAGACGCAATATTTTGCGTCTCTACGATTTCAGACGCAATATTTTGCGTCTCTACAATTTTATTTTTCTCCTCATCCCCTGATTCTTTATTATTATTACTTTCAACTTTCAACTTTTCACTTTTAACTACCAACTCCCCTTCACCTGAAACCAAAACCAATGAATTTCTGGCTCCGGGAATCGCGCCGCTGATCAAAATCGTATTATCGTCAATATCTACTGCTGCTATTTTTAAATTTTTTATAGTTGTTTGCTCACCGCCCATGCGTCCGCCCATGCGTGTGCCTTTGAATACATGAGCCGGTCCGGTAGCGCCGATAGAGCCTGGCATCCGGAGCTGATCTTTGTTACCATGGGTTTTTTTGCTTCCCTTAAAACCGTACTTCCTTACCACTCCCTGAAACCCCTTGCCTTTGTTAACGGCAGTCACCTGGATATTATCCCCGGGCGCGAATGTGCCAACGTCAATCATGTCGCCCCGCTTTAATTCGCCCGGTTCAGTCCTGAATTCTTTAATATGCTGAAAATTATCAAGACCCTTAAAATGACCGCGCTGCGGCTTATTAATATTCTTCTCATGGCGTTTGCCAAAGCCGACCTGAATTGCCTCATAACCATCCTTTTCGCTGTTCTTGATCTGCACAATCCTGCATGGGCCGGCCTGAACCTTGGTCACGGCCACTACATTTTCGCCTTGCCAAATTTGTGTCATTTCAATTTTTTTCCCTAAAATAAACTTCATATAAACACGAATTGAACGAATGGTTAACGAATCAAACGAATTATTTTAATTAATACAGTGGTTAAAATAATTCGTTTATTTCGTTTTTATTCGTTGTTTTCGTTTCTAATACAAAAACTGGTTTCGCAACAGAAACCAGCCAAAATATAGCTTATTAATCGCTAGTTTTACTTGTTTCGTCGTGATTTCCTTTCTTTTATTGCCAATATTATGTTTAAACACTTTCCCTTTGGGAGTTGTCTAAACATTAGAATGGCATCTTTAGAAACTGCTTGTCTCGTTACGAAAACGACTTTATAAACAGTCTCTTAAAAGTATTTGGATTATACACTAATAATTTAAAATGCGCAAGCATCTTTTTCGCCTACATTTTTATTTCCACGTCTACTCCGGCCGGCAAGCTAAGATTGGTTAAATCTTCAATCGTTTTAGCTGAAGGGTCAACAATGTCAATTAAACGCTTATGAGTTCGCATTTCGTATTGATCACGGGCATTTTTATGCACAAAAGTTGACCGGTTAATGGTGTATTTCTTCTTTTCGGTTGGCAAAGGAATCGGGCCGAATATTTGCGCCCCGCTCCTCTGAGCAGTGTCAACAATCGTTTTGGTGGATTGATCAATAATTTTGTGATCAAAAGCTTTGATTTTAATGCGAATTCTTTGCTTAAATTCATCCGCGGGTGCTTGCTTTTCATCAACAGCACTCGTGTTTTTTTTCTCTGGCATTCTTATTATTAATTCTAATTATAAAATAACTATAATCAAGCCCCCCGGATTTACGAGGGGCTTTATATACCTATTTTATGATCTTTGTAATCACACCGGCGCCAACAGTCCGTCCGCCTTCGCGAATAGCAAAGCGCTGCTTTTCTTCCAAAGCGATCGGATTAATAAGCTTGATCTTCAAATTAACAGTATCACCGGGCATTACCATCTCGGTGCCTTCCGGCAATTCAACTTCACCGGTTACGTCAGTGGTGCGGATATAAAACTGCGGCTTATAGCCCTTGAAAAACGGCTTATGGCGTCCGCCTTCCTCTTTGCTTAGAATATAAATTTCAGATTCAAATTCAGTGTGGGGAGTAACCGTACCCGGCTTGGCTAATACCTGGCCGCGTTCTACTTCGTCTTTCTTAACGCCGCGAAGAAGAATTCCGGCATTATCACCGGCTCGGCCTTCATCCAGCTGTTTGTTAAACATCTCAACCCCGGTTACAGTGGTTTTTTGAGTGTCTTTAAGACCGACAATTTCAATTTCTTCACCGACTTTAACTATTCCCCGATCAATCCGGCCGGTTACTACGGTGCCGCGCCCTTCAATGGAAAATACATCCTCAATCGGCATAAGATACGGCTTGTCAGTATCACGCTTTGGCTCCGGAATAGACTCGTCCAGAGCTTTCATTAATTCTTCAATCGGCTTGGCGTCATCGCCGTCCGGATTTTCCAAAGCCTTTAAGGCTGAACCGCGGATAATGTTAATTTTGTCGCCGTCAAATTCATACTTTTTCAAAAGGTCGCGTATTTCTTCTTCTACCAAGTCAATCAGCTCTTTATCCTCAACCATATCCACCTTATTAAGAAATACTACTATGTTTTTTACGCCTACCTGGCTTGCCAAAAGAATATGCTCGCGAGTCTGGGGCATGGGCCCGTCCGTGGCCGCTACTACCAAAATCGCTCCGTCCATCTGCGCCGCGCCGGTAATCATATTTTTAACATAATCAGCGTGGCCCGGACAATCAACGTGGGCATAATGCCGGTTCTCGGATTCATACTCAACGTGAGCGGTAGCAATAGTAATACCGCGCTCCTTTTCTTCAGGGGCGGCATCAATTTGACTTACATCCTTTTGAGAAGCGTTTAAACCCTTGGCAGCCAATACTTTTAGTATGGCGGCGGTTAGGGTGGTTTTTCCATGATCCACGTGGCCAATGGTTCCTACGTTGACATGGGGTTTTGTGCGTTCAAATTTTTCTGCCATGTTTTAAATTGTTTACGACCCCTGAAAAAGGGTTTTTTCCCGAAATATTATAGGGAACCAGCCGTATTATAAATTAGTAAATAATAATTTTATTTTAAATATTTTCTAAATATTGGGTGTCTTCTTCAATTATCTCTTCAGCTCCATCTTTTATATCCCTGGGAATACGCCAATGATTGCTTTTGGGCAATTGTTTTTCCTTGTCGGTTTTATCCAATATATCGTTGATTGGGGTGAACTCACGATTTTGCGAAACCTCAAATATACTGTGGATTTCTTTTTGGTGGGATGATTCCATATCCTGTTCACTTTTCCAAATCGCTATATCGCGATTTATTTTATCAAGTAATTCGTCTTCTGTCAAACCGCGCACTCCGCTTCTTTGGGTTACCAGTTTCTCATATTCATCCAGGCTCATAACCATAAAAGGGCTGTCTCCTCTATTCAAATCATACACAATTAACCGATCGCCGGTCTTTCTTGCCAGATCTATGGCTTTTTTCAATTGATTTTGCATGGTTGTTGTCTATTTTTACTCCGGTACAAAAATTTCATTTTTACCGGAGTTTATTCTTATATTTTACAAAAAATATTTTCAACAGTCAACCTGTTAATTACTTTTTTGTTCCATCGCCGATAATATCCTCGGCAACGCTCTTTGGTACTTCAGCGTAATGATCAAACTCCATGGTGTAACTGGCCCGGCCCTGGCTCATAGAGCGAAGAGCGGTCGCGTATCCGAACATCTCGGCCAGCGGCACCATCGCGTCAATCACCTTGGCATTGGCCCGGTCTATCATCTGTCCGATCTGTCCTCTTTTACTGTTTAAATCGCCCATAATATTACCCATATATTCTTCCGGAGTAACCACTTCCACTTTCATGATCGGCTCAAGCAAAACCGCCTTGCCCTTGCGGCAAGCCTCTTTAAAGCCTAATATAGCGGCCATTTTAAAAGCCATTTCACTGGAATCAACTTCATGAAAAGACCCGTCATAAACAGTGGATTTAATATCCACCATCGGATAGCCGGCCAATACACCCTGCTCAAGCGCCTCTTTGATGCCTTTTTCAACTGCCGGAATATATTCTCTGGGGATCGCGCCCCCCTTAATTTCATTCACAAACTCACTGCCCGCGCCGGCCTCCTGGGGTTCAACCCGGAGCCAGCAATGGCCGTATTGCCCGCGGCCGCCTGATTGCTTGATATATTTTCCTTCTGCTTCTGATTTTTCTTTAATGGTTTCACGATAACTAACCTGGGGCTTGCCGATATTGGCTTCTACTTTAAATTCCCGCTTCATCCGATCAACAATAATATCCAAATGCAGTTCGCCCATGCCGGAAATAAGAACCTGATTGGTTTCTTCGTCTGTTTCCACCCGGAAAGTAGGGTCTTCTTCAGCCAATTTTTGCAAAGCCATGCCCATTTTTTCCTGATCCGCTTTGGTTTTCGGCTCTACCGCGATCTTAATAACCGGCTCAGGAAAAATAATAGACTCCAGGAGCACCGGCTTGTCTTCGTCGCACAAAGTATTGCCGGTTGAAGTATTTTTTAATCCGATCACCGCGGCAATATCGCCCGCGTACACTTCGCTAACCTCTTCCCGATGATTCGCGTGCATCCTGACAATGCGTCCGATCCGCTCTTTCGTGCCGGCAGAACTATTGTGCACATAAGAACCGGATTTAAGCACGCCTTGATATATTCGGATAAAACTTAAACGGCCGACATAAGGATCGGTAGCTATCTTGAAAATCAAACCGGCAAAAGGAGCGCTGTCATCGGCTTTTACTTCTATTTTTTGCTCTTCGTCATTAGGATTCATGGCTTCAATCGGAGGCACGTCCAGTGGCGAGGGCAAATAATCTATAACCGCGTCCAGAACCGACTGCACGCCGATATTTTGAAGAGCGGTACCGGCTAATACCGGAAAAATCTCATTGGCAATCACGCCTTTGCGAGTTGCTATTTTTAATTCTTCAACGCTTATCTCATCACCGTTTAAATATTTTTCCATAATGCTTTCGTCGTTTTCCACTATCCGCTCAATCATCTCGGCCCTAAATTTCTTAACTTTATCTTTTAGATCTTCAGGAATGTCTATTTCCTGGATATTTTCTCCAAAATTTCCTTCAAACTTATAGGCTTTTTCTGTCAGCAGATCAACAATTCCGCTCATTGAATCCTCAGCGCCGATCGGCAGATGAAAAGCAACCGCTTTGGGATTTAAACGCTCGCGGATTGAATCCAAAGACATATAAAAATCAGCGCCCATTTTATCCATTTTGTTTATGAAACAAAGGCGCGGAACCTTGTATTTGTCAGCCTGGCGCCAGACAGTTTCGCTCTGGGGCTCAACCCCGGCCGCGCCGTCAAATACGGCGACTGCTCCGTCCAGAACGCGCAAACTGCGTTCCACTTCCACGGTAAAATCAACGTGGCCCGGAGTGTCAATAATATTAATGCGATAATCCTTCCAAAAACAAGTAGTCGCGGCCGAAGTAATAGTAATGCCGCGCTCTTTTTCCTGCTCCATCCAATCCATGTCCGCTTGCCCGTCATGGGTTTCGCCGATCTTATGTTTTTTTCCGGTATAAAAAAGCACCCGCTCGGTAAAAGTGGTCTTGCCGGCGTCAATATGCGCCATTATCCCAATATTTCGTGTTTTTTCTAATGTATATTCACGTGCCATATGTTTTTTCCACCGAGCTTTAGCTCAGGGTTCGCGAGGCTTTAGCCTCAAAAATTCCACCGAGCTTCAGCTCAGGGTTCGCGAGGCTTTAGCCTTAAAAATATTATCAATCTATCAAATTATTAAACATAACCGGAATTTCAACTAAATTTACTTCCGAGCCGTCCTTGGCGCTTTCTTCGTAAACCGCGACATAGCCTTCTTTGGTACTGCTAAAATCAAAATGTAAGGTAATACTAAACGGTCCGCTTTTCCCAATGTCCAGTGATTTAACTGTTACAAATTCTTTCACCATGGTTTCATGCTCCTGGTTTCTAAGCTCAACAATCACCGTGTTCTCAAACGCTACCGCGTCCCCCTCAATCACTACCGGGCTAACAATATTATCCCCAGCCTTAATATTACTAACAGTAATAATATACTCATCAAATTCGCTTTCTATAATATCATCTTCTTCACCTTTATTTAAAATCTCTTCTGCTGTCTGTCGTCTGCTGTCTGTCGTCTCATTAATCTCCTCAATATCATCTTTCGCCTGATCCAGTGTATTAATCGCGTCAATTGGTGACTTAACGTTTGTATTCTTAGAAAAAAACACACCCCCGTAAACAAGGGCAGCCACAATGAAAATCACCACCAAAACGCCAATTAATCCCGAGCCTTTGTAATTTTTAAAAAAACTTATCATCTTAATAATTTTACCTGGCAAAATGCGCGAATGCCTTATTCGCTTCCGCTTGTTTCTGTACGGTTTCCCGCTTCTTTACGGCCGCGCCTTCGCCTTCAGCCGCCGCCATTATTTCGCCGGACAGCTTAATGGACATGGGCGCGCCTTTTCTTTCTTTGGCCGCTTCAATCAGCCAGTGGCAACCCAAGGCAAAGCGTCTGTCCCCGCGTACCTGATATGGAATCTGATAATTAGCGCCGCCGATCCTGCGTCCCCGCACTTCCAGGAGAGGCATGATTTTCTTTAAGGCTTTATTAAAAATATGACGCGGGTCCTGCTTGGTCTTTTCTTTTATAATATCAAAAGCGCCATAAACGATGCTTTGGGCAATGCTTTTTTTCCCCTTTTCCATTAAATAATTTATAAATTTGGCAATATCAGTATCATTATACTTAACATCCCCAATTATTTTTCTTTTTACTGCTTGTTTTCCCCTCATAATTATATACACTAATTAAACGAATTAAAAACGAAAACAACGAATTTGCTAAAACATATCTTATTTTTTATTTCGTTTCTTTCGTAATTTTTCGTTCCTTTCGTGTGTTTACTTCTTCTTTTCTTTTTTTGAACCGTAAAGGCTGCGCGATTGTTTGCGGCCTTCCACACCTTGCGTGTCATAGACGCCGCGAATAACTTTGTAGCGCACGCCCGGCAGATCCTTGGTTCGTCCGCCTTTTACCAATACGATAGAGTGTTCCTGTAGATTATGCCCCATTCCCGGGATATAGGCGGTTACTTCCATTCCGTTGCTTAGCCGGACACGGGCGATCTTCCTAAGCGCCGAGTTAGGCTTTTTTGGCGTAGTGGTTGTCACCTTTAAACAAACGCCGCGCTTAAAAGGCGCGCCGCGCTTCAGGTCGGTCCGTTTCCTATGCAAAGTGTCCAAAGTGGTTTGCAAGGCCGGAAACTTACTCTTGGTTTTAATTTGTTTTCTTCCTTTTCTTACTAATTGATTTGTTGTAGGCATTGTATAACAAAAAATAACCCCGTTAAACGGGATCAATTTAACTATTAATTGCTTTTTAAATTTATCAAATTCTAACTAATAAGTCAAGAGCACGCAACACTGAGCACGCAACACTGAGCACTTAAAATTTTATATATTTAATATTAGCTAAATATTTAACTTCCTATATACCAACAATTAATCTAAATAAAAAATTAATGATCGGTATAATAATGGAAAAACCGACCATTATAAAAAGAATGACCAGGATCATGCCATAGCGCTCCAGTTGGGCAAACTTTTGTTGTACGCTGTGGGGCAAAAACGGCATAATTACCTTAGAACCGTCCAAAGGCGGGATTGGCACCAGATTAAATATCATTAACAAAAGATTAATTTGAACAATAATAGAGAGAAATAATACCAGCATTGGATCAACAATCGGAAAAAACCTTAAAATAAGTCCAAAAAATATGGCAGTGATTAGGTTGGCCAAAGGCCCGGCCGCCGCCACCTTGGCGCTGCCATATTTAACATCGCGCAGATTGTACGGATTATACGGCACCGGCTTGGCCCAGCCAAACACAAAACCGGCTCCGCTAAGAATTAAGATCCCCGGCACCAGAATAGAGCCAAAAGGATCTATGTGCGGCAAGGGATTAAGGGTTAAACGGCCGGCATCCTTGGCTGTTGTGTCGCCCAGGCGATCCGCCATCCAGCCATGCATATATTCATGGATGATCGCGGAAAAGATCAGAACTATAATTTGAAATATAATAATTTGTGTATTCATTTGGTAGACGACAGATAGCAGACGGCAGATAGCAGAAAATCATTTATCTGTATAACGCAACCTGATTGTTAATTAAAATTCTTACAATTTATAGTCAAGGAATTTAAATATTCCCGACTACTGTTAGTGCCCTTTGGGCACAAGGTACTCTTTAGGGTATAACTTGACCATACTATAACACAGCTTGATTTAATAATCAAAACGTGATAGAGTTATTTTGTATTAAATTATATCCAGGTATGGTAGTAAACATATGATCCCTGTGGTCTGCTGTCTGCTGTCTGCTGTCTACTAAAATGTCTAAAAAATGCGACCTTTGCGGACGAACTTCTACCAAGGGTATTACTCGTTCTCACTCAAATATAAAAACTATAAGGCGCCAGCATATTAACTTGCAGGCTAAAAAAATTGACGGGAAAAAAATAACCGCCTGCACCAAATGCCTTAAAACCATGGTTAAGATCAAAAAATCTTAAATATTTTGGCTCTAGACCAGATAAATTAGTATATCATACTAATTTATCTGGTCTAGAGCCTTATTTTATTCATAG
Organism: Candidatus Parcubacteria bacterium; assembly: GCA_023137275.1. Taxonomy (GTDB): domain Bacteria; phylum Patescibacteriota; class Patescibacteriia; order Patescibacteriales; family UBA12075; genus JAGLNE01. Next base: position 9,853 of record JAGLPO010000009.1, read on the forward strand.
TGCTTTACTCTTAATTATAACTTTTTATTTCTTCAATTTCCTTGCAAATTTCTTTGGTAATAAATAATTTTCTTTTGAAATCACGCTTCTGTTAAGTTCTTTTTCAGTCTCTTTTCTTGCCAATCTTTGCCAGCCAACGCTTAAAAGGCTCGGCTTTTTTACTTGGAATAGACTGAACAAGACGAAAAGCATTTTTTGTATTTACGCAGTCAGTAAATCGAAATTTTCCATCAGGAGCTTCTAATTTCAACTGTACCCAAATTGGGGACAGTTGGAGCCCTGTAAATTCTCTTTGTTTAACTTTTCCCCAATATTGATTCATACTTATTCCCAATCAGTAATCAAAATCCCCTTTCCGCGTTTTTTAACAACAACTTTCTGCCCCTTTCTCCATTTTAATTCATTCAAAATTTCTCTTGGCAAAGTGATGCCCAGACTATTGCCATGGGCATAGATTTTCCTAATGTTTTGGTCTTTTAATTTTCTTCGCATGATTCACAATTTAATATTTAAATCCACGTATACATTATAATGTATATTTTAATGTATACGTAACTATTATACCAAAAAACCCTCTTATTTAAAAACTTATTATTAATTTACAATTTTTTTCTGTATTTCATTTTATCGCCCTTATTCAGGGCTGTCGCCTATTCTTAAAAATCATATCTAAATTCACCGAAACAACTCCTTAATGTCATCCCAGGTCAATTTTACGAACAAATCTTTGCTTTCACCAACAAGGTTGTCAAACAAAAACTTTTTTTTCTCTTGCAGTTTAACGATCCTCTCTTCAATCGTTCCCTCTGTAATCAGCCGATAAACATTAACAGACTTTTTTTGGCCAATGCGATGGGTACGATCAACAGCCTGGTTTTCAACACTCGGATTCCACCAGGGATCAAAAATAATGACATTGCTGGCCGAAGTTAAATTTAACCCGGTGCCTCCGGCCTTTAAACTGATAAGAAAAATTTGCTTGCGATTATTTTCATTAAAATCCGTAATAAGCTCCTGCCGCTTCCTGGTTTTGCCGGATAAATAAGAATAGCTAATACTATTTTTATCAAGCTCTTTGGCTAAAATATCCAGCATTCCGGTAAACTGGCTAAAAACCAAAGCCTTGCTTTTACTGCTGACAATTTCATCAATCAGTTCTAAAAACATATTCAATTTTGCTGATTCATATTTGGCATAATCCCTGTCTTTTAACAACAGAACCGGATGATTGCAAACCTGCCGCAGTTTTGTCAAGCCGGCCAAAATATGAATACGCGATTTATTAAATCCTTTTTCCTGAACCGTTTCAAAAATATTACTTTTTACATTTGCCAGAATCTCCTGATACAAAATATTCTGCTCTTTTCCCAAATGACAGCGGCTAACCTGCTCTATTTTGGGAGGCAATTCTTTTAAAACTTTGCTTTTAACGCGGCGGAGCATAAAACATTCAATTTTCTTGCGCAAATTTTTCAAAGCCAAAGTGTCGCTATGCTTCATGATCGGATTATAAAATTTCTTGTTAAAAGCGTTAAACGATCCTAAAAACCCGGGCATTAAAAAATCAAAAATAGACCAGATTTCTGAAACGCTATTTTCCAGCGGCGTCCCGGTAAGAGCCAGCCGATAATCAGCGTTTATTTTCTTCACTATCTGAGAGCTTTTAGTCGCGTGATTTTTTATAAACTGGGCTTCATCCAGGACGCAATAATTGAATTTAACTTTTTGCTTGTTATAAAATTCATAATCTTTCTGCATTGTCGCGTAGCCGGTAATCGCAAGATCATAATTCTTAATTTTTTTAATTAATTTCCTCCGCTCTTTATAAGAACCGTCAATAACTATTGCTTTTAATTTTGGAGTAAATTTTTCAACTTCGCTTTGCCAGTTGTACAAGAGCGTCTTTGGGCAAATTACAAGCGAGGGCTTATTCTTTACTTTTTCTTTTTCTATTAAAACCAGCGTTTGCAAAGTTTTTCCCAGCCCCATGTCATCGGCCAAAATTCCGGCAAATCTGTATTTGCGCAAAAAATAAAGCCAATTCACGCCATCCTTTTGATAATTACGCAAAATTTTATCAAACCGCGTGGGCAATTTAATTTTTTTGATCGGCTTTCCGCTTTTAGCTTCTTTGATAAATTTTTCAAAACTTTTTTCAACTTTAGCGTTATAATATTTTGAACTTGTAAAAATATCCTCCAATTCCGGCGCGTGATAAAGCTTGCCTTCAAATCTGTTGTTTTCTTTGGCGTAAAAACTTTCCAGCATCAAAATAAACCTTTCCAATTCTTCCCGGTTCGCGACTTTTAGTATTTTGCCATTATTCAACTTGATAAATTCTTTTTTGTCCTTAATATATTTCCGCAAATTATCCAAACTGATTTTATCTTCGCCGCAATAACAATTTACATCAAAGCCCAGCCAATCATTTTCCGCGTTTAGATCAACATTAAATCCGGCCTGAAAATTTTCTTCAACAAACCGGAATTCATCTTTAATAAATTCTATTTTGTAGCCCAAATTTTTAACATTTTCCCAGTATTTTTTAATATATTTAAAAATTTCCTTTTCACCGTCCGCCTTGCATTCCAAGCTCCTGTTAAAACCGTATTCTTTGCCAAAATAACAAAATTGCTTATAAAGCTTTATTTCTTCTTTGATTTTGGCGGGGGCGTATTCTATTTTTTCTTTATCTATTTTAATAACATATTTACTGCCATCCCATCTTTGAAAACAGTCTTCTCCTCCCTGGCGATAACGCCTGACAGATTCTTTAACGTTTACTTTCGTAAATCCATAGTCAACCGCGGCCTTAACTTCCAAAGAATCTTTTTTGTGGTCATAGTCCACTACCATGCACGGCTTGGCTAAAGTAGATTTTATAACCTGGAAATCCGATTTTAAATCAGTCTTAAAATCCAAATATTTATAGCTATCTTTTATAATTTGATTTAATTTTATAATTTCCTCTTCTTTTAAAACAATTTCAAAAGATTTTTTATGCCCGTAATATCCGTATTCATTTGACCTGACACGCGATAATAATTCAAGAAGCAATTTTGAAAGTTTATGAAAACTTACATTTTGATTTTCTATTTTTACAAGATCTTCCTTGGCAAAAAACAGCAAAAACTGCCTGCTTTTTTTATAATCATTGCTTAATTTAAAAACAAATTCTTTTTTGCTTTTTTTGCTATAATCATCTTTTCTGTCTTCCATATTCAACTCGGCTTTTATTTTCTCATCTCCTTGTTCTTTTTTAAACAGCAATTCTCCGGCTCCGCTTCTTTTATCCCAAAACACTCTTATTTTTGAATCTTGCAGCAAGCTGAATAATTTTTTATAATCAACACTGCCATAATGAAAATTTATTGATTTTAAAAATTTAAACAGTTCTTTTTGAGTTTTAGTTAAATTGTCATACTCTTGTAAAAACGTATCAGGCTTTACAATGGTGTTATTATTTCTCCTGATTTCTATATTTAAAATATTATTGTAATAATAATTATTTCTTACCATAATATAATAACTGATCGCGTTAAACTTTTTCTTCTCAAACGCGGTTTCTGGTAAAAAGGGGGTGTTCAACGTTTTTACTTTTTTATCCGACGATGAAATTTTTGAATAATTTTTACTTACTTTTTCACTTGTTTTCTTGCTTGCTATTGCGCGGATTAATCTGTCAATTACTTCCTGCGGCGCATCGCCAATATCAAGCGCGTTTTTTAACTCATCCATTAATTCTTCCTTTGTTTGATTTTCATAATATGATTCCATGTCCTCAAATTCGCCATCAATAATTTCATCGTTTTCTTCGTCAATCTCAATAGCATAATCCCTTTCCTCGTCATATTCGTCAAAAGCATAATCTTTTGCCAAATCCTGATCATTGATCCATTCAGCTAAATTTTGCCACAAATTGCCAGCATTAATTTCCTGATTGTTTTTATCAGCTTGTTTTAAAAATTCCCGGAAAAGATCAATAAATTTAAGCCCCAGCGCGACAGAATGTTTGCAGTCAAAATCACAAGGACAGCTGCAGTCCGAATCAATAAATTTTATTTTTTTCAAATCAAATTCCAGGCTTGCTTTATAATCTCTTGTTCCGGCTATTTCTCCCCTGATCTCAATTTTATTCTTTTTCAGGCCAAATAAAAAAACCCTCAGGCTTTGAACATGTCCTGAGCGATAATATCCCATGCCGCGATCATAAATCACGCTTCCTACAAGGCGCTTTAAACTGCTTTTTAACAAGCTTTCTATGCCTTGTTTCATATAAATCTCTATTATAAAAATTATATTTTATTATTAACCTAATTCCTGATTAATTTTTCAGTTTTCTTTTCGTTCATATATTAACTAATCCCAATTTTCCAAACATTCTTTTCCAAAAAAGCTTCAATAGTCTGTCTCTTGGCCTTATTTATAAGATTTGAATGTGAGAGTTTATTTTTTTTCGCGTAATCAGATAAAGCAATAATTTTCTTATCTTCCAAATATGCCAATCTTTTATGATAACTGTTAGCAAGCGCTTTCCCTACTATCTCTTCCATTTTACCGGTAACATCTTTTTTATCAAACTCTTTAAACGCGTCATAGTATTTTGCCCTATCAATAAATTTAATATTTATGGGGACATATCCTTCCCGTATTAATAAATAATTATTAATGACTCGCCCGATACGCCCATTGCCGTCAACAAAAGGATGGATATTTTCAAATTCTAAGTGCAATTTTGCCATACGCTTGATCACGTTTTCATGGCTTAAGGAATTATAATTTACAAACATTTCATCTAAAAGTTTCTTTATTTTTTTTGGACCAGGAGCTATGTAATTTCCTACTCGCACAAATTCGTTGTCTTTTCTGAATCTCCCGGCTATATCATCGCGAATATTGGAAATCAACATTTTATGTAAAAACAAAATCACATCCAAATTTAATTCCCGCTCTTTGGCTTTTTTATCTATATATTCCACTACTCGCGCTAAATTTTTAGCTTCAAACAACTCTCGCTCAGTTATATACCGATCCAAATCAATTTGCAGTAATATTTTTTCTGTTTCTTCTAAAGTAAGAGTACTGTTTTCTATAGCATTGGAATTATATACTTGCTCGGCAATCTCGGCTTCTGATAACAACTTAATTAGCGCTTCTTTACCAATAGAAGCTTTATAATATCTTTTTCTAAGCGAGTTTATTCTATTATATACGTTTAATACTTTTGTCATATATTATACAGTGAGTTTATTATCATTATATATTATTTTAACGATTTTGTCAACATAAACGTTAAAAAGTATAATAATCTAATTGATTTTCACGTTTATAAATATCTTAATTTTAAAAATAGGCTAAAATTAGCCTGTTTTTAAAATTTGCGCGCAATTGTGGATGAAGTCAAAACCAGAATTCGGGACTACGAGCGGCATATTTATATACCGGAATTGCGTAATTACAAAATTATTTTAATTTTTCTAATTCGCTCATCATTTTATCATAAAATGGCTTCCCGATTTCCTTGGCTTTCTCTGATGTGATCCTGTTATACATCCAATCAAATTTTTCTTTTATTCTATCATAGCCAAGCTTCTCAATTTTAGATAAAAAAATCGGTCCGTTATTTTCAACAAAACTCAAGCTGTCTGCATCCTTAAGTAAATTTTGATCTTCATCGCCTCCCAACTCATGTTTTGACACCATGTGCTTTACTCGATTAATCAATTTATTATTAGCACCCTCTTTCTCTAAAAATTTTCCTAAAATTTCTGCTCCTTTTTCAGAGTGTTGTTTTAAAAATTCCTCATCACGAAAACTTAATTTTGTATTTACAAAATCTTTCTTGGCATCTTTAAAGGCTCTCTCAATGTCGTGACCAATAGCTGCTATCAAATACGCAATGTCAACATCCGGCTTTAGCTCTTTAATCCAGTAAGCCGTTCTGTCAAAATGGCGCATCTGGGCATCATTTCTATTAAAGCTTTCCTTTACGAATTCTCTGGTCTTATTAAAAATACTTTTTAATGCTTCTTCTTTCTTTATGAAGTCAGAATAACTGATAAGTTTAACGTCGTGCTTATCAAAAATTTTATTTAGCTTAACAATATTTTTTGCATCAACCTCTCTTATCTCATTAAAACTCGATTTACTATCTGGATCATAAATACCTGGATGAAAAATTGCAGTATAGTATTCGCCGTCTTTCAACGTCGTAAACCATTTCTCTATTTCTGAAAAATCCAAATTTGTACCGTCAAAGATAATATCTTTTGTCATAAATTCAGTAAATGGCTCAACTCCCAAATTTTTACAAGGAATTTTATTTTCTTTACTAAACTCTATAATTCTTGGGTATCCGTCCTGCAAGTAAGTGCTTTTGTGAATATCAATGTGTACTGGCTTAAAACCGAACAAATCAACAAAAACATCGTATTGACGTTTTATCTCTTCATCAAAGTCCGTACTCTTAAAATCGACATGCAAACCAACACTCACATTATGATTCTTTGTCAGTTCAATTAATTTTAACACCTGTTCATTTTGATCATCATTAATAGATTCAACCATAACCGAAGTTGAAGATACAAAATCTTTCTCGATTAACTCAAGTATTTTTTTATTAAATAATTTGCTGTAGCCAAAGTCATCGGCGTTTATTATAAGATATTTCATAATTACGATTATTTTATAAATGTTTAATTTTATATTTCTTTTAAAACCTTATCTTTATCTCTTTGAAGAAGTTCTGCAAAACCTTTTAACCCGACACTCAACTCCTCCATTGTTTTATGCGTTTCAATCCTATGCATCTCAAACTTCATCCGACACAACAGATTCAATAAAAACTCTTTTATTCGAGGTTCGCTATTACGGATATCTTTAAATTTTTCTTCAAATTCCTCAGGAGCAAATAGCGCAATTTCCGAACGATGTCCCACAAAATTGCCACGCCAAGCTGAAATGTAATCAATATCACTTTTAATCTTGCCTATTTCCACTTTAAACCACTTTTTAAGTTCTGGGTGTGGCATATTATCAACTACTGAATGTACATTTAACGCACTCCCTTTATCAAATAGTTTCCAAAGCTGAAGAATAGCATAGTTCTCAAGAGCAACATGGGAAAAAGAATTAATAGCGTTATATTCTTTATGTTTTGATGCTCGTTTATATCGGTAATCCTTTACTACATCTCTTACCATACATACATGAAAAGCCTGCATAACTAAATCATATACCTGTTTATAAATCTTATTCTGATCGCTTATTGTTGACGCTACTCGCCTTTTAATCAATTCCTTTGCGGGTGTATTCATGATTTTTTTCATGTATTTTTTTAATAATTTCCTGCACCACTTCGTTCAATTTGTATCTAACTTCTTGGTTAGTAAAACGTAATGTCTCGTATTTTTGCTTTCTTGACCAATAATCTCGCTCAAGGTCAGAATTTATTTGATTATAATTTTTCTTATGTTGCGGCCCATCTACTTCGATAAACAACCTAGCCTCCCTAACACACATATCAACATGTTTGTGGCCATCCCAGTATTCAAGCACTGGAAAAACATTATGCTTATGCAATGCTTTGTATAATTCCTTTGCTTCTTCTGAAGCGTTTGGACATTTAATAGTCGGCTTAATTTATTTTTGTTTTGTTTTTATCTTTTGTGGCATTATATTAATATGCACATCCAATAAATAACCTAGGCTATTAAAAGCATTTTTTAATTCATAAACATCGTCAAGAATTTTTTTAATATCATCTTCGGTAAATTTAGCTATTATCTCCGGATAATCTAATTCTATTTTCATGCTATTACTCGGATATCTAAAAACTGTATTATCAGTGTCTTCGATTTCAAAATCATTCCCTATTTTATTTTTTAAAAATTCTAAATGTTGAAATTTATATGTTAGCTTCTCAATTTTTTCAAGCCACTCGTCTGAAAAATCAGCTTCAATTTCTGCAAAAGATAAATCAGTATCATTAGGATTGGCCAGATGTGCATTTTTTATCTCTTTTTTTATTTTAGCCAAATTTAATTTATTTTTTAATACATTAAATAATTCTTTTGAATTATGAATTTTTTCACTTCCCTGCAACTTTTTGTTAACAAAAATAATCAATGTTTTTATATTTGCTTCAATCCCGTGCTTGATATTATAAACAGCGGCAATGAGAGTATTGCCGGGGGTATATGCTGAAACTTTATGCGCCATCTTCCCGTCAAAAACATCATATTCCTTGCCTAGCATTTCTCTTAGTGCCAATTCTGCTAGATTGAAATAATTTTGACTAAAGTGTATCCAGGAGTTTGCAATTTTTATTTCTCTTTTATTCATATATATAATTTTAATTTATTATACTCTTTTAAATAACCCAATACTCTTGTGTAAGGATTTCTCATTTTATTATCGCTCTTTTTTTCATTCCTTTTTGAAATCATATACTATAACATTCTATTCAACAAACACATTAATATTTATGTATACATTAAAATATACATTATAATGTATACATAAATATTATATGGTAAAATAGATATTGAAGTGTTAATAAACTATGCGAAAAAACAAATGAAAACACTCTTAAAACAATATTTCGGCTATGATAAATTCCGGCCATTGCAGAAAGAGATCATAAACTACATAGAAAAATTAATAGACGCGGGCGAAAAGCTTGATCTTGATTATTTAAAACTGCCTGGCGACAGGTTTGAAATAATAAAAAAGACTTTTCTAAAATGCGGAAACGAAAAATTAAAACCGGTTTTTTGAATATTTAGGCGAAAAGTATCCTTATGATGAATTGCGATTGGTTAGAGTTTTGATAAGGGCTTAAAACCTATATTTTTTTCTTGCTTTTCCACTTATAAAGCGCTATTCCGCCGATTACTATAACCGCGAAAATCCAGTTTAGCGGCAAGCTAAATTTATTTTTTGTTGGCAATGGTGATAATTTAAAAACTTCAAGCTCATTAACTTCTGCTGGTATTACTTTTTGCTTTGGGCCAGGATCTTTTGGTAAACGAATTTCTTCCAGCACAAACTCCGGGGATTTTAGATCTGTCACCTGCTCCTCAACGTCAAGGCTGACAAAAGTGTCTGCCTGGCCGTCTCCGGTGGTATCGCTTGCCTCCAGGTCTAAAATAAAATTTTCATTATAGCGAAGCCACAAATCGTCTTTTCCATTTTCATCAATGTCAAAAACCGACAACACGATACGGCCGCCTTTTTTATAAGCAGTATGGCTCTGGCTAATTTCTTCGCGGTTATTATATTCTACTGTATATTCCCCGAATTGAATTGTATCAATAATTTGCTTCTCATTATTCTCCTGGGCAAAGACAGGATTAACCAACAAAACCAAAACTAACACTAAAAGAATATATTGTATATTAATTTTCCTCATAAGATTTTTTTTGTTTAAGGCAAGCTTGCCTCAACATATCTTTAACTCTATTTTTTTCTTGTTCTTCCCAGGCAACTACTTCTGCCTCAAGCTGCGCAATTTTATTTTCGTTTTCTATAATTTGCGCTCGTTTTTTGGCATTGTCTTTATAGCTTCCGGCTATGGCATGGTCAACAAACTGCATGGTTATATGCTGATTTCGCAAAATATTTATTTCTTCCGGGGTTATATCAGCCGAAGGGACTGTTACTTTTTTGGTTTCTTTCATAAACTTTATAACAACATCTTTGGGGTCGCCCAGGCTCTCCATAGCCTGATAAGCGGTTTCTATTCCTACGTTTAAAACCTTGCCGGTTATCGTGCTGGTGTCAATTTCTATTTTTGATCCCTTGGGCACCACGGCTTTTACCGCGCTTAATATACCGCCGGTCCGCGCCAATGTTTCAGTGCCGGTTAAAAATGTTTCAAAAGATCTTCCCGCGTTATATCCGGACTCAAGAGTTTTATAGGTTGTATAGATCAAACGAATGGTGGCTTTTATTAAATTCTGTTTTATATTTTTAGCCAAAGCGTCCTTGTAAGCGCGCGCTTCCAAACGTATCTGCCGGTCAATCTCCATATCACGCTCAAGCTTAAAATTTTCCACTTTTAAACTTAAGATCTTCTCATGCGCCCGGGCTACGCCTTGCGCTTCCCAACTTCTTGTCTCTAACGGAATACGCGCATCAATATGGGAATATTTTTTCCACCCAGTTTCAAACTCAGATGTGGGATTACAATTACTATCAAACGGACCGTCCAGTTTAAAACCGATTTCTTCTTCGTCTTCTTCTTTCTTGTCCGGATCCACACATTCATTTCCTTGTTTGATATAAGGGTGTTGGCAATATTCACATTTATCCTTAGGGTGAAATATCCCTTGACCGGCCTTGCAGTCGCTTTCAAATTGTTTTAATAAATGCGCCACCCATCTGTCATATTCATTTCTCACATAAGTATTGGCAGTATTTGAGGAAATTCCCAGATCATCACAAAACTCATTATGAAAAGCGCATTTGCAATATCTATAATCCATAATTGGTCCGCAAAAGCTATCTTTAATGTCTGGCTTTTCAAATTTTACCATTTTCCCGCTTTTTTCGCCGCACCCGGTTAATAAAATAAGCAAAAATAAAGACAAAAACACCATACATGCTTTTGTCCTCCAGGAGATCTCTTTAAAATCCACCTTTTTCATTTATCTTTTATGAATTTTTACACAGTTACCAAGCAACTTTATCTTATTAGAAAAATATATTTTTGTCCAGTTCTGACAATTTTCACTATTCCCTAATAAAAATATTCAAGTGATTAGTCCTGGATATACTGAACT
>JAGLPO010000090.1 GCA_023137275.1 Candidatus Parcubacteria bacterium
TTATAACTTTGTTTACGCGATAAGTGCGTAACATGAGTTATTAATAAATAATTTAAAAAATATGATCAAAACAATAAACATTGAAAAAAATTACCAAAAATCAATACTTTACGACTTTATAACTTTATAACTTTAAACTTTTAACTTACTTTATGACCATTCAGCAAATAATTAATAAGGTTAAAAGCAATAACCCTAAAGCGGATATTGATCTGCTTAAGCTGGCTTATGATTTTGCTGAACAGGCCCATGATAAACAAAAACGTCAAACCGGCGAACCCTATATCCAGCACAGCCTTCATACGGCTTTTTTGCTCGCGCAAATAAAAGCGGACATTAATACCGTAATTGCCGGTATTCTCCACGACGTTCCGGAAGACACGGAAAAAACCCTGAAAGACGTAGAAAAAAACTTTGGCGCGGAAATAGCCGGCCTGGTTGAGGGTATTACCAAATTAAGCAAGATCAAATATCGCGGAGTTGAGCGTTATCGCGAAAGCTTAAGAAAAATGTTCCTTGCCATGGCTCGCGACCTGCGCGTTATTTTAATTAAATTTTGCGACCGTTTGCATAATTTGCGTACTCTGGACGCGCTGCCTTTGGAAAAAAGAACCAGAATCGCCAGGGAAACCATGGAGATATACGCCCCGATCGCCGGACTACTTGGTATTTGGCGTCTCAAGTGGCAAATGGAAGATATATGCTTTAAATATCTTTACCCGGAAGAATTTAAAAAACTGGAGTATAAATACGAGGTGGAAAAAAAAGCGGAACGCAATCAATATTCGCAAAAAATTAAAAATATTTTAGGGGCGGCGCTAAAAAAAGAAAAAATAAAATACGAAATTGAAGACCGTTTTAAGCATCTTTATTCAATATATAAAAAGATGCAAAATAAAAACCGCAAATTTGATGAAATCTATGATGTCTTTGCCTTGCGCGTAATTGCTCCTACTATTTCCGACTGCTACAAAACCATGGGTATTATCCACTCTATCTGGAAGCCCAATCCGGACCGGATCAAAGATTATATCGCCGTTCCCAAGCCCAACGGCTACCGCAGCCTGCACACAACCGTGTTCGGACTGGAAAATCGGGCAACAGAATTTCAAATCAGAACCCGGGAAATGCACGAGGAAGCGCTCTATGGAATTGCCGCTCATTGGCATTATAAACAAAAAAGCGGCAGTAAAACAAGCCATCCCAGCCAGCCCCGATGGATACAGGAAATTTTGCGCATCCAGCGCGAAAGCGAAAGCACTAATGACTTTATTTCCAACTTAAAACTAAACGTCTTTCACGACCGTATCTTTGTTTTTTCTCCCCAAGGCGATGCTTTTGATTTGCCGAAAAATTCCACGCCTATAGACTTTGCCTATATTATTCACACCGAGGTCGGCAATAAGGCGACCGGCACTTTAATAAACAACAAAATGTCCTCTCTGGACCAGCCGCTTAAAAACGGGGACCTGGTGGAAATTATTACCGAAAAAAACCGCAAAGGCCCGAACCGCGACTGGCTTAAATTTGTGCGTACTCACCGGGCCAGGGAAAAAATAAAGCAAGCAACTAAATCAACCACGATGGATCAACTCAAAAAAATGATCCCCGGAATATAAAAACCATCAACTAAATGTTGATGGTTTTTTGGATGAAAATATATTAATAAAAATCTCCTTACTTCACGCCTGCGCCGCTGACCGGGGCGTTATAAAACGGCTTATAATCTATCTTGGGAAGAGAATAATTAACATCATAAAAATCAAAGATCTTGTCTGTTATCACATCTAAAACAGTGATCCCCCACCAAATCTTCTCCAAAGTAATGTCCGGGCCTTGCGAGTCCACATAGGCGTTATATTCAATGGAATTCATTATATTATTTTGCTCCACTTCCATTAAATTATAATTATCACTGTCTTTAAATAATATCCCGTTAGTGTTGGCATCCAGTTCGTTAAATTTGCATATCAGCCGATAACCGCCGGTAGTCACGTTCTCAATGCGCAAGCCGGCATCAATGCCGCTCTCACCGATATTATTATTGATAGTATTATAATTTATATTGGTAATCCGATCAAAATTCTTATACGCGCCGTCATCACGCACGGAATCAATAATCCCGGCATGCGCAATTCCGGTTTTATTATTCAGAATATAATTGTTTTCGATTCTAGCCGGTCCAATAGTAAATATACCAATGTCAGAATCGCTAATTATCGTGTTTTCTACTGTCAAATTCCTGGCATTAGCGGCTCGTATTCCGGTACTGGCATGTTGAATATACGCATATTCAAATGTCGCAATGCCGCCGTTAATTATCTCAATCGCGCCCCAATCCCCTGCCAGCGGCACGGCAACGGCTGAAGAAAAAGTAATTTGCTCGCCTTCAACTCCAATCGCAACTAAGCTGCCTTTTACAATTATGCTTACCCCGCCCAGATCCGCTATACCGTCAGCCAAAACAAACTGAATCGCTACCCCCGGCTCAATAGTTAAAGTTTTATTGCTAGCTACCTCAATACTGTCAAGCAGCCGGTAAGGGCTCATTTCTTTTGTCCAGGTAATATTATCATTTATGTCAGCGCTTATCTCAGTGCCGTTAAACAAGCAATCCTCATCCGTGTCGTCAGAGAGGCCGTCACAGTCATTATCAATTCCGTCCGCGCAATTATTATTAGCCTCTTCCTCGCTTGTGTTGTATCCGCCGCAATCGCAGGAGCAATCAGAACAATCATCTTCCACAACAACGCATTCCTTGTCCTGTATCTCGTAGCTAATATTTATATTTCCATCACAGTAAGGCTCAGGACAAGTAATGACCGGTTCTTCTTCCGCTGGTTCTTCATCTTCAGCCAGATCAGGAATATCATAACCTGTTTCAATGCTTAAAGCTCCCAGGCTGGCATTAGTTATTCCTAATCCTTGTTCGCGCATTATCCGGAAAGCATCAGCCGGACGGCCCAAAAACAGCATCTCATTATTCTCCGGATTAACATAATATGCTTCGCCATTTTTCTCTACCAGCAGCAATATTCTGCCTGCCAAACGATCCGGGGCAACCAAATTAAATGAATCAAAATCCGCGTTTGAAATTCCCAGCCCTAATTCTTGCATCAAGGCAAATGCGTCAGCCGGACGACCCATATAATAACGGGTCAAGGTTTGCGGATTAACATACCAGGCCTCGCCATTCTCCTCTACTTGCAAAAGAATTTTGCCGGATAAACTCTCAGCCAAACCAGCCGCGTCCACCGGGCCGATAAAGGCTAAAGAAATAATTAAAACCAATAAAATGCACAATTTTTTAAACATATATCTTTTATATTAACTCACCTTACGCACTAAAT
>JAGLPO010000091.1 GCA_023137275.1 Candidatus Parcubacteria bacterium
ATAAATAGAGCTTAGCTTGGCGCACACATATTTTATTTTTAGATAATAATTCTTTTAACCTCTTCCGCCTTATCAATTTCAAAAACCAGCACCGCTAAATCATCCCCAACATTATGATTCCCCGAAGCCAGGCATAAAGTGTTACCAATTTCATGTTTGAATTCACCTGACATTTCAACGGTTTCATGAATATGGCCGTGAAGCGTTAAATACGGCTGATGTTTTTCAATAAATAACCTCAGCGCCATACTGCCGACATGCGTTCCGCCCGACTTTGCCCACGGTGAAGTAATATCCAAATTAGTGCCATTGGGTGGACAGTGAACTACGTAAATTGTTTTGTCTGGATTTTTCAAAAACAAATCTTTTTCCAAGTCTTTCTGGATAGAGTCTTTTTTCTCAATCTCGGGAATAAAATCAAAATCTTCCCACACGCCCACCTTGCTTTTTAATCCTTCAAGCCGGTAATTAGACATTTTCCTGGCCGAGTATTCAACTTCCAAATTTTTGGGTACGTTGCTAAAATCATATTTCTCCCAGTCTTTAATTCCGAAAGGAGTAATCGGCACAAAGCCATAACCGACAATATCAAACTCATCAGTCAACCTCATCCTTTTATTGTGAATGATATAATAGAGATCCTTATTATTTTCTTCCAGCACATCCATATTAGCCATACAGTCGTCATTACCCATCATCAAAAATAATTTGGAGTTAGACAATTTAGTTTTTAAAGGCGATAATAATTCCGGTAATTTGTTTTTTAGAAACTCCCGCTGGCCGGAGATAAATTGGTTTATGTGAAAATGTTTCGGCGCGATATCTCCTCCGATAATTACAAAATCAGCCGCGATTTTTACGGCATAATCAACAAGCTTTTTATACTGAATTTCATTTCCATGAATATCGGAAGTGTATAGGATCTTCGGCATACTTTAGAATTTAATAATCTATTACTTATATAAGCATTATAATTAAAAATTCAGTTTTTGAAAAATTAAACATATTGGATCTGACAAAAGTGGCTATTGGGTATTAGCTAATTAGAGGAAAAATGATTACTAATATAAATAAAATGTAAAATAACGACTAATTTAAAAGAATTTTTACATATTTAATTAAGCAAATACAAAACACCTTTATTTCATTAACCCCCAGGTAAAATCAAAAAATTTAATAAATGTATCTGCCATTTCCTTGCTTGTTATAACAAGGCCGCTTTCGTTTTTTAAAAAACCTATTAATGAAATACGGTTAGTACTCGCGGAAATACGGCCGGTTATTTGTCCGACGGATTTTGGCAGAAATTTAACTTTCTGTTTGGAAAATTGTTTCTGGTATTCTTTGGTAAACGGCTTTAAATCGTAACTCCCGATAATTTGTGTTTCAACACCGGTTTCCTGGCGCTTGATCGCGTATTGGTCGCGGAAATCGGCATCGTTTTCATAAAAAGAGGAACCGGCCAAAGTACGCATGATTTTTTCTGTTTTGTTGCGGTAAAATTCCAGATCATCCATAAATAGCTGCTGGATCCCTTTTTGGCCATTATAAAATTTAACTTTGGCAATTTTAGCCGGTTCTTTCATAAGAGACCTGAAGACTGGCAGAGCCTGATGAAAAATTAAGTTATTACTCTGCATTTTTTCAAACAACTGCTGAGGCTCAACGGCCTGGATCTTATTATTGTCCAGGCCTTTTTTTATTAGCCCCTTTTTTTCCATTTTTTCCAAAATTAGATAAAGAGTTGTTCTTTTTATGCCTGTTTTTTTGGCTATTTCCGTATAATTTCCTTCACCCATTTCCAAAAGCGACAGATATACATCCGCTTGCTCACCTGCTATTTCCAGATTGGATAAAATGTTTTTTAGATTAGTATTTGACGACATATTTATCGTCATAATTATAGCATAGATATAAAAATAACGCAATACTGGACATTTTATTATATTTTTTGACGTAATTATTGACAATATTTACAAAACATTTTATTATAGCTCATTAAGTAAAATACTTATGAATGGTCTTTAAAAACTAAAAAGGGAAGGAGAAGGAGATGGAAAATGTACTTAGTCTTAAAAAAGCGCTTAAGGGATCAGAGAGGTTATACGAATCAAAAGGAAAATTTAAATTTACTGTCGGCATACCAGCTTTTGCTCCAAGTATTCCAAAAGAAAGATGGATTAATGATATTGTAGTTTTATGGACGCAAGATCTTAGAAAAATAGGTGTAAAAATAATTTCTTCGTACTTCAGCGTATACTCGGCTAACGTGAAAGAAGGTTATATAACGTCATGTTACCCCGGAAACTATGTTCATGAAATTGGTTTTAACCAATATAAATTAAGTAATAATAATCGCGATGAGTATGGGAAAATATGGTTTGAAGTAGAAGTTACAGGAAGTGTAAACACTGAGAAGCTTGATTCGGAAGTAGTTAAAAATATTTTAGAAAAAACAAAAAGACGGTTGGGTGAACAATTTAGGGAAAATTTTAGACCACCATTTAATGTGTGTGAACCTAAATTTGCCGGAGGTTACGCAGACAGTCTTTTAATAGAATTTAATGTGCCGGAAGATTTTCGGGAAGATTTTAACAAAATAAAAAAATTACATAACAATATTAAGGAATGTATAGTTAAATGCTTAGAGAATAAAAACGTCGAACATACCTCAATATCATTTAGATATTATAAATATATAGATGTTACTTTTTGGTGGACAAGAGATGCTAATGATAATGATAGACACAGGATGGCTGATGAAATTAATGAAAAGTTAAAAAAAGAATTTTCTCTTGACGCGTGTTGTAGATTTGAAATAGATTGAAATCAAATAAAGAAAAAGCGGAATAAAAGCAACGAATAATAAAAAAAAGGGGGGGGGTAACATGTTTTTATTGAATTGTGACGCGGATCCCATTATGGTGCCTTGTTCACATTTTGAAGTTGTGGCGCATAAAAGAAATAATGAATTAGCCTGGAAAGGGGGGAATTTTAATAGAATTAAATTTGACAGATCGGACGTACATTTAATTGAAAATCTTTCAATTGAGAAATATCATGAAATGTTTGGAAATAGGCAAATACTGAATATTAACGCTTTATTTTACATCCTTTTAAACAAGGATGTAATTCCCGAGAATTGGAAAATGAACAGAATGTATTTTTTAGGCACTGTTTTTAAATACATTGCCAGTGACAATAAACAACTCTTCATGCCTTATCTTTATTGGAGAAATGACGAATGGCAATATGATTATCGTTTGCTTGGCGATGATGGTGATTTCAAAACGATGATTTTATACGTAGGTTGATTGTAGAATTAAATACAAAAGGAGCAGGCTTTGTAAAAAACTAAAACTAAAAGGCAGAAAAACAACTCTGCCTTTTTTATTACCCCTATTTTTTAGATAGCAAATTAGCAACTAAAATTTGATTAATTTTAGGCCTCTAATTTTCTAACCAGTGCCAAATTTGATATATTCACCAAAATGATATATATTTAGGTTAATTAATTCACCTAAATGCAATTTTTTGTGATTACAAAAAAATTATAAATCATAAATAAAATATGTCTTTGTTAATTGGAATTGTTGGACTTCCTAATGTTGGGAAGTCAACCTTGTTTAATGCCTTAACTAAAAATAAAGCCGAGGCTTCAAATTATCCTTTTTGCACGATTGATCCAAATATCGGCGTGGTTAAAGTGCCGGACGAACGTTTGGAAAAATTGGCAGAAATTTCAAAACCAAAAAAAATAATCCCAACCGTGATTGAATTTGTTGACATTGCCGGCCTGGTTAAAGGCGCTCACAAGGGCGAGGGATTGGGCAATAAATTTTTAGCCAATATCCGCGAGTGCGACGCTATCTGCGAGGTAGTCAGGAATTTTGAAGACAATAATATCACTCATGTTGCCGGCAGGATTGACCCTGAGGAAGACAAAGAAACCATTAATATAGAATTAATAATGGCAGATCTGGCCACTGTTGAGAAGCGTTTGGCCAAAGTATCCAAAGAGGCTAAGAGCGGAGACAAAGAATTAATTAAGCTAAAGAAAATATTAGAGCCGTTAAAAGCGCTTTTGGAAACCGGCAAACCGGCGCGCGAGCTGAACATACCTGATGATGATAAGTATTTAGTTAAAGAGTTAAGTTTGCTTAGCGCAAAACCGGTTATATATGTATTAAATAACAGCAGTCAGGCAAAAGTTAACCTTAATTGGGACGGTGAATTAATAAATCTTGATATTAAACAAGAAGAAGAAATAGCCGGCTTGGAAGAAAAAGAACAAAAAGAATTTATAGAGGAGCTGGGGCTTTCTGACAGCGGGTTGAATAAATTAATTAAAGCGTCTTATAAACTGCTTGGCTTAATTACGTTTTTTACTACCGGTCCGGACGAGACCAGAGCCTGGACAATTAAGGCCGGAGCCAAAGCCCCGGAGGCCGCCGGAGTAATTCACACAGATTTTGAAAAAGGCTTTATTAGGGCAGAAGTAATTAAATATGAAGATTTTATTAAAGTAAATGGCGAGAAAGCAGCGCGTGAACAAGGTTTAATTAAAGCAGAAGGAAAAGAATATATAATAAAAGATGGTGATATCTGCCATTTTTTGCATAGTTAACATTAGACTCACTGCATAATAATTTTTTACTGCAATTTCCATATTTTGGTAAATTTTGCATAAAAAATTTTGGCCTATACTACTGCATAAGCAAAAATTTTTTCTGCAAAATTTCCTCAAAATCTGAAAATTTCGCTACAAAACTTATTATGCAGTGAGTCTATTTTTTAATATCACAATCTCCCGCCAAACCCGCTGCCCGGACCGGCCATAAATAATCGTGTTTCTAGCGCTTAGTTGAATATTTTTATTATTTTTAAAAAGATTAGGAATTGGATTTTGTATTTTAAATCCATTTATTAAGGGGTTTAAAAAAATATTTTTATTAAATATCGGCCAAATCATAACCACTTTTCCTTTTGGTTTGAGTATTTTAGTAAATTGTTTTATCGCGTTTGAATATAGCTTATTAAGCTCAGCAACGGTTTGTTTGATATTAATTTTTCCCCGCTGCGGCCCGAGATAGGGTTCGGTAATTATCGCGTTAATGGATTTGGATTTAATTTTTTTTGTTAATTCAGCGGCGCTTAACTCGTAAATCGTGAGCCGTGAATCATCGGCCGTAAATTTATCACTTATCCATTTAACATTTTTTCTGGTATCATTTACAGCCTTGGTTGATTTATCAGAGCCGATTATATTTTTGTATCCCATAAGAAGCGTTTCGGTAAGGACAGTGCCGGAACCGCAAAAAGGGTCCAGGATGACCTCACCCCGCCCCCCTCCTTCGTAAGGAGAGGGAGATAGAGCTAGGTTTATCATGATTTGAGCCAGTTTGGGCGGGAGCATGCCGGACTGGTTATCCCGCTCGGGCCGGCCGTAGTCGCGGTAGGACAGCTCCTTAAACGGCTGAACGGCCAGGGTTTTGCCGATATAAAGATTTTTCGCGTCAGCAATCAGGACAATTTCCAGACCCGGACCGGTTAATTTATTTTGCTCCACCACCACGCTGCTTAAAGTTTTCTCCCGGCTCGTTACCCAGCGGCAGCTTATCTCCTGTTTACGCAAATGGCTCTTTATTTTCATGGCTAGGTCTTTAATATTGAATTTACCCGGGCCGTAATAAGAAAATCCGTATTTAAATTTGCCTTCTCCAGGTTTAAGTATTTTGATTATTTTGTCTGTTTGGTCAATGTAGCGGTTAGCGGTTTTTTCTATTTGTCCTATTTTAATCGTGCCGCCAAGCCTTTTTATCAAGCTAGCCGGGTTTATATCATGATCCAGTTCAAGTATCAGGACATTGTCCAAAAGCTTAAATTCTTTGGGGTTTTTTGCCAGATCAAAAACCGCTGATAGTTCAGCCAGCGACAGGGTTGGATTAGAACCGAGGATAAAAAAATATTTCATAAATTATAAACGTAAATACTTATATAATTTTTACCTGGTTTATCAATCAGGCTTGGCTCAAGGCCGGGCAGGGCAAATGAATATGAAATAATTTTCGTACCGGGCCTGAGTTCTCTTTTTAGCTTATCGGTCAGTTTGTTGCCAAGAGTATGTGGGAGGCCAAAGATATATACCACGCTTGCCTCAGACAAGTTGATATAAAAAAAGCTGCTTAATTTAAAATGAAGACCTTTGCCTTGATTTAACATCTTACGGATCAAGCAAAGTAAATACCAAGGGAAAGCCAATTCGATGCCTATCGTTCTGGCTTTAGTTTGCCGATTGATATATTGGCAAACCCTGCCGTCACCGCAGCCTAATTCGTAAAACGTATCATCCGGTTTTAAATCTGATAGCCGGAGAATTCTTTTTAGGTCACTTTTTTTAGTCGGTACCCAGGGGGCAAATGAAACAAAAGCCCAGCCCACCGAGGCAAGGATCAATAGAAAAAACATCAAAGTTAGGAAATATAGCACTATCATATATGTTTGTTAATATATTAGCAAAAAGAAAACTTACTTGCAAAAATTTGCAAAAAAATACAAAGCTTGTCAACGTAAATTCTAGTGCTGCCTAGTGCATTAAATTAATTTAAGTTGACCTGTTGTGATAAAAGTGTTATTCTAAATTATCTAAGATAAACCCAACACACCTTAATTATTATACAGTAAGTTTAATAAAGAGTATATGCCTAAAAGAACATATCAGCCTAATGTACGCAAAGCCAAAAAGAAACATGGCTTTAAAATAAGAATGGCCAGTAAAAGCGGCCGCAATGTAATTGCCCGTCGTCGCGCCAAAGGAAGAAGTCAGCTTACTAAATAGTAGTTTGTTTTATAGACTGTTTATAAATTTGTGTTAGCTATAAAATATCGTTTAACTAAACAAAAAGATTTTGATAATGTTTGGCAAACCGGGCGTTCTAGTTTTAATGAGTGCTTAGGAATAAAAGCAAGTAAAAACAAACTGGCTAATAGCCGGTTTGGTTTTATTGTAAGTACTAAAATTAGCAAAAAAGCAGTAGATAGAAATAAAATCAAGCGTAGGCTTAGAAATATAATAAAGGAGAATATAGAATATATTAAGCCCGGTTATGACGTGGTTGTTATTACCCAAAAAGCGATTATTAGTAAAGAATATAAAGAAATTAAGGATTTAGTAATTAAAAGCTTAAATAAACTGGGGTTAATTAGTAAACAAAATAGATGAATTTTTGGCTGATATTAAAACTTATTCCCCAAAATGTCGCGATTTATATAATTAAAATTTATCAAAAGACCTTGTCGCCGGATCATGGTGTTTTTAAGCATAAATACCCTTTTGGTTTTTGTCGCTTTAAACCCAGTTGTTCCGAGTATTCAATTGCCGCGTTGGGAAAATACGGTTTTATCAAAGGCGGTTTAATGTCAATTTGGCGCTTTTTGCGCTGTAACCCGTTTAACAAAGGCGGATGGGACCCGGTAAAATAATTTAAAATTTTATGTTTCAAACCTTTTTTTATCAGCCAGTATTAAATTTATTAGTATTTCTCTATAATATTGTCCCGGGAAACGATCTTGGGGTTGCGATTATTTTATTAACAATTGTAATTAAATTAATACTGCTGCCCTTATCAAAAAAGTCTATAAAATCGCAAAAAGCTTTACAAGACCTACAACCCCAGACCGAAGCGTTAAAGAAAAAATTTAAAGACAACAAGGAAGCAATGAGCAAGGCAATGATCGAGCTTTATAGAAAGAATAAGGTTAATCCTTTTTCTTCCTGCTTGCCGCTTATTATCCAGCTTCCTTTCTTATATGCCGTATTCGGCGTGTTTCGCGACGGCTTTAATAATGGTGCTTTGGATTTGGTTTATCCTTTTATTACCCGGCCGGAAACAATTAATTATTTATCGCTTGGTTTTATTGATCTTTCAGTCAGGAACATTCCGATCGCGGTAATGGCCGGAGCGGCTCAATTCTGGCAAACCAAAATGATGATGACAAAAAAGCCGCCAATCAAGAGTCCTGGCGCCAAAGACGAGAACATGGCCGCGATCATGAACAAGCAAATGCTTTATTTTATGCCGCTTTTAACAGTAGTGATCGGTATCCAGTTCCCGGGCGGCTTGGCCCTTTATTGGCTGGTTACCACTGTCTTGACCGGCGCGCAGCAGTTGTGGCTGTTTAATAAAGACGGAAAAGATAAGGCAACAGACCCTTTAACCAGCTCTTCTCAATCTGATTTGGGGCAGGTAGGGCAGGCAAAAGATAAAAAGGCAATTGAAGGCGAGATTGTAAAAAAGTAATTTTATATATAACAAAAATCCGCCTTTAGTAAATCAGGCGGATTTTTGTTATATATAAAAGAAATATAATAATTAAAACTTTCTGTCTTTACCGATAATCAGATTGATTTTCACAGGGGCGATTTGAATATCAACCGGAGCGGTTAATTTTTTTACTCCATCCAGGATGATGGGGTATTTTTTATTGATAACGCGCAGCTTATTAAAAGTAAAGACGCTTTGGTTTTCCTCCTCTTGCTTACCAGACAGATATTTTTTGCCTTGCCTGGTTTTTATAACTAGCTCAAGCGAGCCGTCAGTTGGGTCAATTTTGGCGGTCTGAGGTAAGGTAAAGCCAACCGGCAGATTAACCACCTCAATCTCTCCGGGTTTTTTTATCTCAATTGAATAATTTTCGTCTATCTCTATAGTGGTATGTTCGGTCGGGACAGTGGCGGAGAATAAAAAATAATTACTATTAGCCTGTCCAAGGTCAAGCGTTTCAATTCGGCGCTGTGACAGAATGTCGCAGGCTGGTTTAGAATTACCCACCCCCAGAAGGTCGGCGATCAGCAGATCTTTTTTTCCAATTGGAATAAACCCAAGAGGTACGCTCTTACCAATAGATTCGCGCGTCAGCAATTGAGCCATCGCGTTGACGGCCTGGTTAAGTATTTGATTATCGCCCACGGCAATGATCGTATTGGCTCCTTTTTTGATCTCATTTTCAATCGCGTTGCTAACCGAACTGATCAGACCCATGCGGACGATTTTGCCGTTCAGCCCCAGGTCGGTAATCCGGGTTTCAATTCGAGTGACCGTGTTTACGTGTTTTTTATCAGACACAAAAGTGTCGTAAATATAAACGTGCATAATTGAGTTATAAATTTGTGTTACGCACTTATCACGTAAACAA
>JAGLPO010000092.1 GCA_023137275.1 Candidatus Parcubacteria bacterium
TTTAGTGCGTAAGGTGAGTTATAAAGTTAAAAAGTAAAAAGAAAAAAAAGGATAGAATTAAAAAAATTCAGGACGTAAAGATATTATGCAGTGAGTCTATTGTTTTTGCTCGGATTCTTTATGATCGTTGCTCATATGGCAATGTCCGTTTAAGATCGCGCCTTTTTCAATTGAGAGCTCTTTGGCGTGAATGTCGCCATTAACGCGGGCGCCGGACACTATCTCCAAATAATCCTGCACCTTTATATTTCCGGAAATAGTACCGCCAATACGGGCGTCTTTGGCCGCGATGTCAGCCGAGATTTTGGCTGTTTTTCCGACCAGGAGGAAGTTTTTAGTTTTAACACTGCCCTCTACTTCGCCTTCAATAATAATATTGCCATCGCCGTGGAAATTACCCTTGACTTTGACCGAAGCGCCGATAATGGTTTCAGCCTGCTTAATGTCAGTGTTTTGTTTTTGATCTTTAAACATAAATTTAAGTTGAAAGTTATAAAGTTTATAAAGTAAACCCCGTAGAAAGGTATCGCTTGTCAGTGGCATTAAACCACCGACTGCGATAAAATATCACACCCCCGACTTCGTCAGAAGCTTTTCTTTACGGGGTAAAAAGTATTTTTAAAAATATTTATTATAGCCTTATTTTAGCAGTTTCTCGCAATTTGTCCAGGTTTGTTTAGTTGATTTGATTTAGTGAAATCCATGAGCATAGTTACCGAATTTAGTTCCGTAAACCGCGCCCCAAATATCTATATTAACATATCGGCCGTTATGTAGTTTTATTTGCAAATATTGATGAGGAGAAACATACCATACCAAGGTCCATTTGTTTTTAATGTCATTATTGTTAAAAAAGCCGCTTTTAACCAGCAGGATCCTCATTAAGTAGTTGGCATTGTGGCAATGAATAAATCCGGTTCTGCTCCATAATTTTTGGATGTTAAATGTAAAGATTTGGAGCAATCTGGTATATGTTCTAAATCTGTAGCCGCGATACCTGCTAGTCATAACCTCGTAGGATTTTTGCAAGCATTGCTCCTGGTTGGATGATTGCTTTAGTTCATTGATTATTTCCTGCATCTTTTTGGGCAAGTCTTTCGGCATTTTTGTTTTTGAAAGAAAATGATTTTTCATAGTAAAAATGTAAGGATATTTTTTATTTGTTTAATGCGCGCGCTTGGCGTGAAGCGCCTGGACGGACACAAAATGTTTTTAGAGGAATGGTGAGATGGAATTCGCGAACTCCACCTCACCTGTAGCTTATGAGCTAATGTTTTCAGCCACCTTTTTAAAGTGCCGGCCGAAGATTGCCATTTCAACCGCAGTATGTAGCAGTCTTGGTTTTGTGAATAAGATCTTTAATATTAGTTTCCAGTAATGCGGACTTGATCGGGAAGAGATTCCGATTAGCCACATGCTTCTAAAAAGAGCTTTTATATCATTTTTGGAAATTTTTCCTTTTGCTGTCGGCTTGTAATTTTCTAAAAATGTATTTATCCGTCTATAATAAATTCTCGGCGAATACAGTTTAGCAACCATTTTTTTATACTCTTCAACTAATGTATTTTTATCCATTTTTGGGATAAAGTTCAAGTAGCCGTCAGTGTTTTCACCAGTGGTGTCACTAAGGAGTCTGTCTTCGGCTTGTAGCCGCTGCCACAACTGGGTTTGGGGTAAGGCGTTCAGTATTCCCACCATTGCGGTTACTATTCCGGTGTTTTGGATAAAGTCAATAAGTGACTCAAATATACTGCTGTCGTCTTCGTCAAAGCCGACAATAAAACCGCCCATTACTTGTATCCCGTGTTGATGAATGATTTTAACAGTATTTTCTAAGTCAATTTTAGTGTTTTGTATTTTACCGCACCCCTTAAGACTAGCTTCGTTTGGTGATTCAATACCCACAAATACTTTGTTAAAATTAGCCTTGCTCATTAATCGCATCAAGTCTTCATCCGCGGCTAAATTCACGCTTGCTTCGGTAAACAGCTGGAATGGGTATTTGCGTTTTTGCTGCCAGTCAATCAGCTGAAGCAGCATTTCTTTTGTTTTTCTTTTGTTGCCGATAAAATTATCATCAACAATAAATATTGGCCCCCTCCAACCAGCGCTGTAAAGCGATTGAACCTCAGCTACTATCTGCTTTGGCGCTTTTGTTCTCGGTGTTCTTCCGTACATTCTGGTTATATCGCAGAAATCACAATTAAACGGACAGCCTCTTGAAAATTGTATTGCCATGGTAGCATAATTGTCAAAATTAATGAGCGGCCACCTGGGAATAGGAGTTATTTTTATATCCGGTTTATCCTCAGAAATGTAGGTTTGTTTAACTACTCCATTTTTGAAGTCATTAAGAAACAAGGGTAAAATAATTTCAGATTCACCTAATATGAAATGGTCAACTCCGTTAAACTTTCTATATTCCGCGCTAAAGGCCGGTCCGCCGGCTACTACTGTTTTATCATATTGTTTGCATCTTAAAATAATTTCTTGAGCACTGTTTTTTTGCACCAGCATGGCGCTGATAAAAATCATATCTGCCCGCTTAATGTGCTGATCAGTCAATTTTTCCACGTTAACATCAACCAGTTCTATGTCCCAATTTTTAGGCAATATAGCGGCGACTGTCAATAAGCCAAGCGGAGGAAAAGCCGCCTTTTTTGATATAAACGGCAAGGCGTGCTTAAAACTCCAAAAAGTATCTGGATATTCAGGATATACAAGTAATGCTTTCATTTTCTTTCCCCCTCCCTGTTAGTTAAGTTGATTGTTCATGTTAAAACCTTTTATGACGTGTTATTACGGCATCCAAATGATTCTAAAGGACGCTTTGGGAATTATTTCCCTCTAAAAACATTTTGTCAAAGAGCTTTATTTTGTTTAATAACCATTGTCAATTTTTAAAGCCACAAATTCAAAGCCTTTTTCTTTGTTGGAATTTTTAATAATATTTAAAACTTGTTCTCTGTTAATAATTTTGATTGGTTTTTTATTTTTTTTATGTTCTGAAAAAGCAATGCCTAGATCAAAAAAAGTTCCTTGGCTTCCTTCCTTAAAATAAATATGAATT
Organism: Candidatus Parcubacteria bacterium; assembly: GCA_023137275.1. Classification (GTDB taxonomy): domain Bacteria; phylum Patescibacteriota; class Patescibacteriia; order Patescibacteriales; family UBA12075; genus JAGLNE01. Next base: position 3,071 of record JAGLPO010000092.1, read on the forward strand.
TCATCAGCATCAATTATGGCTTGATGATTCTGGCTGCAAATATTATAACCTTTTTCCGGGTCAATCTGATTTGTGTCTCTTGGAGGAAAGTGCACGATATAATCAAGATTTTCTAATTTTTTAACATAATCATTCAAAATTACACTCTCTTGTTTTGTCATATGCCTTACCGGACATATTATATAAATTTTTTTCATAAATAAAATGGTTAATTAAAAATATTTCACGCAATGCGCGCAAAGTTTGATAAATAATAAGAATGGGATTTTTACTTTTCAAATAATACAAATGCTATATTCGTCAAAGCTTTTATTTTATGATACGTCTTGGCCGGGAATTTAATTTTAGCCGGTGCTTCAATTGTCCAGGTAGAATTTTCTAGCGTAACTTCAGCTTTGCCGGTTATTAAATAGATAAGCTCTTCAACATTTTCAGAGTTATCACCGGCAACAGTGTCTTTGTGTCTATAATATATTTTAAAATCATCTGCTTGATAATTTTTACCTTCCTTTTTTTCTTTGATTAATTTAATTTCCATAGAGAAAAACTTTTATTTGTTGGGCAAAGCCGTATATACTTTACTCAAAACTTCTTTTCTTAAAATATATAGATATATTGGTGTTAGTATAACACAAAAAGCAATTCCAGTAACAAAGAATCCAAATTTATAGGATGTGTGTTTGATAATTATTCCTAACCCTAAACCGATAATAGCAGTTGCAATTTTTTGAATTTGTGTAGGCACTGATAGTAGCGTGGCTTTAAATTTTTCATTTTTTAATATATCCATCATAAAACCCTCGTTAATCGTTATTAGCCCATGTTGCAATCCAATAACAAGAATAAATATTAGTATGACCGCCCACCAGGAAGAAATAATTCCTAACATAAAAAATAATAAAGCAAAAATAATTATCTGATATGCAAACAGGCGGCTTAGCGTTGTACTTGCCTTTATTTTACCGCTATATGCGATAAGAAGTGAGGCAAGGGCAAACCCTGCGCCGAAAAAAAGTCCATAATAAATTATTGGGATTTGAAGAAAGTATTGATACGCTGCCCGAAATCCATTTACAGCAAACAAAAAACCGCTTAAAATTCCCAGGAACAGCGCGTATTTCATAAAACCGATACGATAAATCTGACTTAATATTTTCTTAAAATTTGTAACTCCAATTTCTTCAATATGTGCCTGCGATACCTTTGGCGCCACATAAGAATATGCTATAAGCAGTCCTATTATATCTATAAAAAGAGCTATCACAAAGGGAAGTCTAATATTAATGCTAACCAGAAATGGAATAAGAACTATGAGAATTACAGGCACCAAGTATCCAATTGAACGTATTTTTCCCATTATACGAGTATAATCTTTTTCTTTTTTTAACGCGTGTAATGTTTCGTACATAAACGCACTGCCGGTTCCAGAGAAAAAAGAATACGCGATGCTCATAAAAACACTTGCCAGTATTAGAACCAAAATGTTGTTTGCGATTAGGAAGAACAATGAAGAAAAAATTAGCAATGATTTGCCCAATATTAATGCTTGTTTGTGCCCGATTTTATCAGATATGTATCCGCTTGGAATCTCAAATAAAAAACCGCTAAGGCTTCCTGCTAATAAAATAATTCCGATTCCCTGTGGGGTTACGTTAGGAATTGTTAAATAATAGGCTCCTAAAATTGCTGTAAAATTGCGTTTATTAGTAATTAAAAAAATTACATGTTTCCAAATATTGGATTGTAGGTTTCCGGGCATTTTTTTGTTATTTTGCCTATTATTTATTATATCTGAAGTTTTTACGAAACGAAGTGGAGTGAAAGCGCAGCGTCCCTTTGAGTTTGAGTTGGGGCGTTAAGTTATTTTTTTA
>JAGLPO010000093.1 GCA_023137275.1 Candidatus Parcubacteria bacterium
TATTTAGTGCGTAAGGTGAGTTACTTAATTATGAAAGTAGCTGAAGTACAATTCGTACCCTGGGATAAGGCGTATTATTTTACATACGAAGGTCTTGATGTTGAGGTCAACGATCGGGTGATAGTCCGGACCGAAATAGGTATGGAAATGGGGAAAATAATCAGCTTTAAAGAAGTTGATGAAAAGGATTTTATTAAAGAAGCAGTTGGTGAAGATGATGACAGTATCGCGCGTGATCAAATGGAATCGGACATCCCTGAGGACGATGACAAGGTTAAGAAGAAAAAAACCGGCCTTAAGCCGATTTTGCGCCGGGCCGGCGCCGCTGATTTGGAAAAAATTTCCACGATCGCGGACAAAAAAGAAGCCCTTGACCATGTTAGGCAGGTAAAGAAAAAATATAAGCTGGCAATGAAGTTTATTGATGTTTATTTTGCTTTTGACGCGTCGCGCATAACTTTTGTTTTTATTGCCGATGGCCGGGTTGATTTTCGGGATATGGTAAAAGATCTGACCCGTTATTTTGGCAAAACAATACGCTTGCAGCAGATAGGAATACGCGATGAAGCGAAAATAATGGGTGATTTCGGACATTGCGGCCGCGGCTTGTGCTGTCAGGGGCATTTAAAAAATTTAGAATCCATAACCAGTGAAATGGCGGAAATTCAGCAATGCTCGCATCGCGGTTCAGAGCGCATTTCCGGTATTTGCGGGCGCTTAATGTGCTGTCTGGCTTATGAGCAGTGCGGCTATACCGAACTGGCGGACAAATTGCCGACAATAGGGGTCAAGGTAAGCGTGGACGGGAGGCGCGGCACAGTGGTTGGCCGCCATATTCTTAAACAATCAGTTGATGTTGAGTTTCCCGGAGAAAAAGGAGATCGCGGCACAGTAGTTGAGGTTGATCTAAACCGGAATAATAAGAAAAATAATTAGAATATTTGTAAATATTTTTAAAACAGTCCCGAGTACTCGGGACTGTTTTTTATTTTGGCCATTTTGCCGTAAAGGAATCTTAGTATTAGTTTATTTTTTTAACTTATATTAAATAAATCATTTTTTACTGCCAACAACCACCGCTACGCGGGACTGCGTTAGCTTGGTTTTAAATAAACTTTTAATAGTTTGGCAAAACGTATTATTATTTTAATGTGCATTTACGCCTAATTTGTGTTATAATATTAATAATCAAAAAGAAATTTATTATTAATTATAAAAATATTATGAATATCGCCATTAATGGATTTGGCAGGATTGGCAGGGGAGTGTTTAAGGCGTTTTTGGAAAGCAGATCTTCGCACAAGATCGTTGCCATAAATGACCTGACCGACACTGAAACCCTGGCCCATTTATTAAAATATGATTCAATTTTCGGTTTATATTCAAAAAAAGTAATTGCCAAACCGGATCGGCTGGTAGTCGCGAACAAGCCGTATAAAACGCTAAGCGAAAGAAATCCGCGGCATTTGCCCTGGCAAGGCATGAAAGTGGATGTAGTGCTTGAATGCACCGGTTTATTCAGGACCCGCAAAGACGCGTTCCAGCACATAAAAGCCGGAGCAAAAAAAGTTATTATAAGTTCGCCGGCCAAAGGCGAAGGAATAAAAACCGTTGTTCTCGGGGTTAATGAGCAAAAGCTGAAAAAAACAGATAGAATAATTTCCAACGCCTCCTGCACCACTAATTGTTTGGCTCCGGTTACTGATTGCATTAGGGTTAATTTTGGCATAAAAAAAGCATTAATGACCACTATTCATTCTTATACGGCTGACCAGCGCCTGGTTGACGCGCCGCACAAGGATAAGAGGCGGGCGCGGGCCGCGGCCATCAATATCGTGCCCACGACAACCGGCGCGGCCCTGGCCACCACCAAGGTAATACCAGCGCTTAAAAATAAGTTTGACGGCATGGCGATCCGCGTACCGACCCCGAACGGCTCGCTCTGCGACATTGTTTATGTTACCAGAAAGAAACTGGACGAGAAAAAAGTAAATCAAGTACTGAAAAGAGCCGCGCGCGGCGCCAGGCTGAAGAAAATAATGGCTGTGTCGGATGAGCCTTTGGTGTCCACTGATATAATCGGCAATCCGGCCAGCGCGATCGTGGATATGTCGCTTACCAAGGTGATTGATAATAATTTGTTAAAGATAGTGGCCTGGTATGATAATGAGTGGGGATATTCCTGCCGGATGGTTGATTTGGTTGAATATATTGGGAAGAAGAGATTGGTATAGCTAAAATTTAAAATTTAAAATTTTGAATAAATTTTGAATGACTTAATGTTTTAAACATTAAAGAATTAAAACATTCATTCGAAATTAAAAATTCATAATTTAAAATTTGATAATCTATTGATGAATGATATAAATAATAAAAAAATGGGCAATAAAATAATCCAAAAACTCAAAGACTCTGAACTAACCGGCCGCGGCGGCGGTTGTTTTAATACCGCGGAGAAATGGTCAATGGTGAAGCAGGCAAAAGCAGAAAAAAAATATGTGATTTGCAATGCCAGCGAGGGCGAGCCAGGAGTAAAAAAAGATTGGCATATATTAACACATCACGCCGGGCGGGTGATTGACGGAATGAAAATCGCCATGGATTTTTTGCGCGCGAAAGAGGGGATAATATATTTAAACCCGGATTATTATTTTAAGCTTAAAGACCGCTTAACAGGGATTATTAACGAGGCGCCTATAAAAATTTTTCACAAACCACACCGGGCCGGCTACTGCGGCGGAGAGGAAACAAGTGCTTTAAATACTATTGAGGGCAAGCGTTCTGAGCCCCGGCTTAGGCCTCCATACCCGCCGACCCACGGGCTATACGGCCAGCCCACGCTGGTTAATAACGTGGAGACCTTATACGCGGTCAGCCTGATCGCCCGTGATGAGTATAAAAAGAAAAGATTTTATACATTGAACGGTGATATAATTAATAACGGAGTGTATGAATTCCCGGAAAGCTGGACAATGGAAACCGTGCTTAAAGAAACGGATAATTGGCCTGATTTTGATTTTTTCGTCCAGGCCGGAGGGGACGCCAGCGGAGAGATATTAAACCAAAGCCAGCTTAAACAGACGGTTCCCGGCACTGCTTCAATAACGGTTTACAGTATAATTAAATATGATCCGATAACGCTGATAAAAGGCTGGATTGATTTTTTTGCGTCAGAGTCTTGCGGCAAGTGTACACCTTGCAGGGAAGGCACTTATCGTTTGCGTGAAATTTTAAATGATAAAGAACCGGACTGGAAGATGTTTGGGAGTATTTTAAACACTTTAAATGACACGGCTTTTTGCGGTCTGGGCTGCGTTGTGCCGAACGCGGTTCGCTCTTATGTGAAAAATGTACTTTCAATTCATTCGTATAACAAAATAAATCTGCCGGCTGAGGCCAGAAAACAAATATGCGAATGTTTTAAGTAACTCATCTTACGCACTTATCACGTATAAATAAAGTTATAATTAATGTAATTTAAACAAAAA
>JAGLPO010000094.1 GCA_023137275.1 Candidatus Parcubacteria bacterium
CTTAAAGAGCTTGGCTTTGATTATGTGTTTGACGTTAACTTTGGCGCTGATATGACCACCATGGTAGAAGCTGCCGAGCTTATTGAGAGAATTGAAAAAAACGGCATTATGCCGATGATGACCTCCTGCTGTCCGGGCTGGGTTAATTACGTGGAGTTATATCATCCGGAATTGATTCCGTATTTAACAACTTCCCGTTCGCCGCATATTCACAGCGGCGGAGCCATTAAAACGTATTGGGCCGATTTAATGAAAATAGATCCGAGAGACATCATAGTTGTTTCTATTATGCCTTGCACGGCTAAAAAATATGAAGCGGCGCGTCCGGAAATGAAGATAAACAACAATTATCCGGTTGATTATGTGCTGACTACCAGAGAATTCAGCTTTATGATAAAAAAGAATAACATTGATTTTCCAAAATTAAAACCGGTTAAAGCCGATGACCCCATGGGAGGCTATAGCGGAGCGGCCGCGATCTATGGCGCCAGCGGCGGAGTAATGGAGTCGGCATTGCGAACCGCGCATGTAATGGGCTGCGGCGGCAATACCAAAGGTTTATGCCGGCAGCGGCTTGATTTTAAAACCGTTCGCGGCCTTGATGGCGTAAAAGAGTCCACTCTGCGGGTGGCCGGAACCAAGCTTAGGGTGGCGGTAGTTAATGGTATCGGCAATATTGAAAAAGTAATAGATAATTTGCATAAATACGACTATATTGAAGTAATGGCCTGCCCGGGCGGCTGTATCGGCGGCGGCGGCCAGCCGATCCCGACCAATGAAGAGATTCGCAAAAAGCGTATCGCCGCTTTATATGAGCATGATAAAAGTTTAAAGATTCGCCAGGCTCACGAGAACCAGGGGGTATTAAAGGCTTTGAGCTGGCTGAATAAAAAAGGACGCAAGATGGAGCACGGCGTTTTGCATACCAGGTATAAGAAAAAAATTAAATTATAACATAATTTTAATAAAATGGCGGTAAAAAAACATTTAGGGACAATTACAATTCTAGTCAAGGATCGGCAGATGCATGCCAAAGACGTACAGCAGATGCTGACGGATAATGGGCATTTGGTAATAGCCAGAATGGGCGTAAACGTGCAGCCGGCTTGCATTGGGAACTGCACCGGGCTGATCACTGTGGCGGTTAAAGGCAGTATTAAAGAAATCAAAGAATTGGGAGAAAGAATTGATTCTTTGTATGGCATTGTCGCGAAAACAGTGATTATCACTGATTAAAATAATTTGCGACTGGCAAAAGATAATTTTTTTTATTAATTTTTTTTGCTACGTAATTATTACGTAGCAGTTATGTAAAAGATATGGCAAACATAAAAGAATTAACAGCGGTCAGACTAAATACGCGGGCGATCGCCCGATTTTTAGCGCTGGCCGGCACGGCAACTATCTTGCCGTTTTTTATCCATCTGCAATGGCTGACCGGTCCGATCGTTAACGCGATATTAATTATCACTTTGTTTTTGATCGGTATTAGAAGCGCTTTGGTTTTATGTCTGGTGCCTTCAATGATGGCTCTTGCCGGCGGACTATTGCCGGCAATTTTAGCGCCGGTGATTCCTTTTATTATGATAGGCAATGTGATATTAGTATTGGCAATTGATTGGTTTTATATTAACATCAAAGATAATCGCAAAGGTTTCGCGATTGGCATAGTAGTAGGCGCGGCGCTTAAATTTATTTTTCTTTTCTTTAGTGTTAGCGTAATTAGCGATCTTCTAATTAAGCAGGAATTAGCCGTTAAGGTAGCGCAAATGATGAGCTGGCCGCAATTCGCGACCGCGATTACCGGAGGAATGCTTGCCTGGGTTGCTTTAAAGTGGCTGAAAAGAATTTGACGCGAGAATTTTAATATTAAGTAAAAACGCGGTATAATATATATAGTGTTAATAAAATAATTTTATAAGTTATGAAAAAATTTATATTTATAGTAATGATTTTCGTGGTTATGGGAATTTCCTGGTTTAACCCGGTTTTTGTCCTTACATCCCGGGCGGCGGCCTTGTCTTCATTTGTTGCCGCAACGACAGTGGCCAATGTCAGCGGTACGGACAATCAAACAGCCGCAACATCAACGACAGTGGCCAATGTAGCGGAGGTAAAGGCTTCCAGGACATTGACTGTAGGTGCCTTGCCAGCCGCTTCAGAAACGATTACTGTCGGTACCTGTGTTATTTCCTTTACTGATGTCGCTTCATCAACTGTTGACGAAGTCGATTGCACGGATGACGCGGCCGCGATTGATCGTGATATCGGCACTGGTGATGTTCCCAGGGTCGCGACCCAGACGGCAGAGATACTGCGGACACTCACGAATGTTTCGGACGCGGCTCATGGAGCGCTAACAGTGGGAGGATCCGATGATACTGTTTCGTTTACAACAAGCGGAGCGGAAACCAGCGCTACGGCAGTAACATTTACTGATGGCACTAGTGGGGACATTACATCCACGGCCTCTACGGCAGGCATAGTGGCTGTTGCCCAGGTTTCTACTTTAACCCCGGCTAATGTTGAGATTGGAGACATATTTACCGGTATTATTGACGGCACTTCTTATACTGCCACCGCCACTGCCGCTACTGTTAAAAATGTGGTTGAGCTATTACAGCCCCTGATGAACGCCAATGGAGCCGTTACCTGCACTGAAGACGATACTGCCGTTACCTGCACGGCTGATTCCGCCGGTACCGCTTTTACCATTACTTCCAGCGCTACTGATGGCGCTGCCGTTGCCCAGGAGGCAACCTTTACCCCCGGCAATGTAACCGTGGATGAAACATTCAATGCCATAATAAACAGTACAACTTATAGTTTTCAGGCTACTGTGAATACCGCCCAAAACGTAGTTGAGGGCTTACAGCCTTTAATGACCGCTAACGCGGCCGTAACCTGTACGGAAGATAATGTAAAAGTAACTTGCGTAGCGGATTCAGCCGGTACGGCCTTCACTTATAGCGTAAGCGTTACCGAGGCCCCTGCAAGCGGCGGCGGAACTCTTATATCTTTTCTTGAACAAATGAATGAACAGCGTGATGAAGATCAGATAACGACTGAAGCAGAAACAAGTCCTGGCGCGTCTGGCGATACAGCAGCTGAAGAAGCAGATGAAGAAGCGGGCAAAGCTACCCTTGATCAGATGGCGGTTGACGCGGGAATAATTGCTTCCGGTGATATTGATCAAATTATCTCGGTAATGGGCGCAATTAGAGATTTGGCGGCCGAAGCCGGCTATAATAAGACTATTGTGGCTAAAGTGGTGGCTGATAGCGGCATTAACGCTCAAATTCGCGACACTATTGTTAATTTTGTCACTTACGGCACCAAGGCTACCAAAGTATTGGGCGCCGGTGAGCGAGCCGGAGTAGTTAATAGTTTTCAAGCCGCTTTTGGCAAATTGCCCGTTAATTCGTCTGATTGGAATGATGTGATAAAAATAGCAAACGGCCGCTGGCCGAATCAGCGTGATGCGCTTACCGAAGCCAATGCCGCGGTCGCTTTTAAAAAGATTTATTTAAGGGCGCCGGACAGATCTGATCCGCATGATGACGCGGCTGTCACTGTTATTTCCTATGGCCTCCGACCGGCTGATCGGAATCTGGATTCGGAAAAGGCAGCCATAAAAAGCTTTGAGGCAATCTACGGCTATGCTCCGGTTTCCGCTATGGCCTGGGATGTTGTGCGGGCGATTGCTTACTCTGGTGCAACAAGGTAAATTAATTAGTTCAAAAATTACAAATCAACAAATCTTTTCACAAATACTACAAATATGATTTTAATACATTTTGTTTTTTTACAAGTATGTAATAATTAATTAATATTTGTTTTATTTGTAGCTGATTTGTTGGTTTGTAATCTGTTTTAAATAAAATTTGTTAATAGTTAACTGTTAATCCTGTTAATTGTTAAATTTTGACTTTTAGGTTTAAATATTGTATTCTAATATTATAAAAAGCCAATTAATAATTGGCTATTTTAGTGTTAGTTATGGAAATTCCAAAATACGTAAAGGAAACTATAGAAAAATTAGAAAAGGCCGGTTATGAGGCTTATATCGTGGGCGGATGCGTACGGGATTTATTAATGGGGGTGGAGCCGAATGATTGGGATTTTACCACTAACGCGCGGCCAAAAGCAATACAGAAAATATTTAAAGATTCAAAATATGAAAATGTTTTTGGCACTGTATTGCTGCCAATTAAAAATAAAGATGAAAAAATTGAGACGGTTTTGGAAATTACGACTTATCGGAGCGAACATGGCTACAAAGATCATCGGCATCCGGATGAAGTTAAGTTTGAAGATAAGTTGGATAAGGATCTGGAACGAAGAGACTTTACAATAAATGCCATGGCGGGCAAGTTAAAAGTTGAAAGTAAAAAGTTGAAAGTAAAAGATTTAGAGATTATAGATTTGTTTGGCGGACAGAAAGATATTAAGAAAAAAATTATACGGGGAGTGGGGGAGCCAATGGACAGGTTTAAGGAAGATGCCCTTAGAATGGTGCGGGCGATTCGTTTTAGCGCTCAATTAGGATTTGAAATAGAACCTAAGACCGAGCGGGCGATCAAGAAAATGGCCGGCAGCATCAAATTTGTCGCTAATGAGCGAATCAAGGACGAACTTGTTAAAATTCTTTCTTCAGACAAAGCCTACGAAGGCTTTATGAAATTATACAAGACTAATCTGCTTAATTATATTATCCCCGAGCTTTTGCAAGGAGACGGTGTGGCGCAAAACCATCACCATGTTTATTCGGTTTTAAAACATTCTTTTCTTTCGCTTAAGTACTGTCCGAATAAAGAATGGCAGGTGCGTTTGGCCGCTTTATTCCACGACATCGGCAAGCCGAAAACCAAAGAATTTAAAAATGGTACGGCTACTTTTTATAACCATGAGTACGTTGGCGAGCGGATGGTAAGAAAAATAATGAAACGGCTTAAATTCAGCGCGTCTGACACCGAGCGGGCGGCTAACTTGGTGCGCAATCATATGTTTTATTATGACACCGAGGAAGTGACAGCCTCTTCGGTGCGGCGTTTGATAAAAAAAGTCGGGAAAGAAAATTTGAAAGATCTGATTGATATAAGGATCGCGGACCGGCTTGGCTCAGGCACGCCCAAGGCCAAGCCGTATAAACTGCGCCATCTGGAATATATGTTTGAGCGGGTACAGAACGATCCGGTCAGCGTTAAGATGCTTAAGATCAACGGCGATTATATGATTGAGAAATTAGGCTTTAAGCCCGGAATTAAAATGGGCGCTGTTTTGGATGTATTGCTCTCTGAGGTGATTGAAGATCCAGAATTGAATAATTCGAGTTATTTGGAAAAAAAGGCCAAAGAATTAGACAAGATGAATGTTGAGGATTTAAGGGCGCGGGCAAAAGAAAAGATAAAAGAAAAGCAAATAAAGGATGACAGTAAGATGAAGAAGGGTTATTGGGTTAAATAACTAAATAATTAATTTTTAATAAAAAAACTATGAGAAAAATTTTATTTTTGCTAATTTTTTCATTATTATTAACCGGCTGTACGGATGTTGGTAATAATTCATTGGACGAAAATAATGCCCCGGGAAGTGCTGTTAATCAGGACGATTTGGAGGCAGCTAAACGTATCAATGAATTAGGCAAAGACAAAACCTCCACCGTGTCGCCTCCTCCGCCTATGCCCGCTAACCCGCCACAAACCAAGCCAAATATTTCCTCCATGCCGGAGCAGGAAGATTTGGCAGGTAAATTCAGTCAAGCCATAATTAAAACCGATTATGGCAACATAACGCTTAAGTTTTACGCAAAAGAATCGCCTAAGACAGTTAATAACTTTTTTAATCTGGCTAATAACGGTTTTTATGATGGTATTCGTTTTCACCGTATTATTAATGATTTTATGATCCAGACCGGAGATCCTTTAAGCAAGGATATTGCCAATAAAAATCGCTGGGGAACCGGCGATCCAGGCTATAAATTTGCTGATGAATTCAATGATCAGCCTTTACAAAAAGGCTCATTGGCCATGGCTAATTCCGGACCCAATACCAACGGTTCGCAGTTTTTTATCGTAACCAAAGATTCCACCCCTTGGCTGGACGGCAAGCACACCAACTTTGGCTATGTCGCGGAAGGCCTTGAAGTGGTTGAAAAAATTGAGGCACTGCCGACAGATTCCATGGATCGGCCGCTTGAAGACGTGATCGTTAAGAGTATTGAGTTAGTTGAGTAAATAGAATTAGAGCCGGTAATACCGGCTCAATGGGCCTATAGCTCATCTGGTAGAGCGCTGCATTCGCATTGCAGAGGTAGGCGGTTCGAGTCCGCCTAGGTCCACGTATGAATTTACTTTTAAAATGGCTGATCTCAGCCGCGGCAATATTAATTAGCGCGTATATTATTCCGGGCATAATGGTAACCGGATTTTGGGCCGCGCTTTGGCTGGCTTTATTTTTGGGAGTGATAAATGTGATTTTAAAACCGATATTAATAATTTTGACTTTGCCGATAAATATTTTAACTTTAGGATTGTTTACTTTTGTGATAAACGCGGGTTTGATCCTTTTGGCATCCGGCGTTATAAAAGGCTTTGAGGTTCACGGTTTTTGGTGGGCAATGCTTTTCAGCGTAGTTTTATCAATAGTCAGTTATCTATTGCATAAAACATTTGGGACTAAATAATTGAATTATTAGTTGTTAAAATTTAATAGTTAAAGGTTAAATGTTAATTGTTAAGGGTTAGATGTTAATAGTTAATTGTTAAAAACGGGGTGTGGCCTAGTGGCTAGGGCGCATCGTTCGGGACGATGAGATCGGCGGTTCAAATCCGCCCACCCCGACATAAGATTTAGTTAAATTGTCTGGAACTATGATTAGAATGATTAAATGATGAGCTATGATTAAAATTTGGAACTATGATTTGTCTGATTAAATGAATACTATGATTAGAAAAATAAAATAAAAAATCATAGCCTATCAGATAATCAAATAAATCATAGTTCAAGACTATGATTTATGATTGTTAATGAAAAATATAAATATTCTGATTTAACGGTTAAAATTATCGGAGCGGCAATAGAAGTGCATAAATTTTTAGGAAATGGATTTCAGGAAGTTATTTATCAAAGGGCGTTGGCGATTGAGTTGGGAGAAAAAGGATTGTTTTTTGTAAGAGAGCAGGAGATGCAGATTAACTATAAAGGAAGAGATATAGGGACGAGAAGAGTTGATTTTTTTATTGAAGATAAAATTATGCTGGAAATAAAAGCGGTGATAAAATTGGAGGATGTGCATTTGGCTCAAGCAATAAATTATTTAGAAGCGTACAATTTAGAAATCGGATTACTTATAAATTTTGGATCAAAAAGTATGCAGTTTAAAAGGCTTATGAGAAAACTGTCTTGAACTATGATTAGAATGATTAAATGATGGACTATGATTTTTTATTTATAATAGTCATAGTTATCAAATAATCAGATAAATCATAGTTCAAGACAATAAGTGGGGGAAGGAGAATGGGTTGAGTTTTTGGAGGAGTTAATTTTTTAATTATTAAAACTATGAATACACTTTCATTTTCACTAAATATATTTAAACAATTGGAAATTTTTCAGGATATTAAACGGCTTGATAAACAATTTGATTTAATGTTGTCTGATTTTAAAAATGGGGATTACAGCAAACAAGGATTATCTGATAATTTGAATATCAACTACCCAACTTGGGAAATTGAAAAAAAGATACTTCTTTGGACATCAAAGCATCATAAACATTTGGGTTCACCCATTATGACAGGTCATTTACATTCAGAAAACGAAGATTTCCTAAAAGATGTTCATATTTCTACAACAGAACTTGCATTTGCTGGGAGTGAAAATGTTTTAAAAAATCTTGTAGCAAGAGGACTGGCTTTGGGATAATGGGGCTTTAATTTCACGACAGGGCTTAAATTATGGCTTGGTTATTGATGCAATTTATAAATTAGAAGAAGACAACTTTTTTAAAGAAGGAGAAACAAGATACCGCAATGAAAAATTAACAAAAAGGCAACACATTTTTTTGGGATATGAATTTATGTATTCAGCAGGTTTATTGACTATTCTTTTATCTTTATTACTTTTAGGTTGTAGTGTTTACAAAAATTTAAATTTGGAAATTAGTTTTCCGTTTTGGTTTTTATATATAAAACACATTGTGGCGGTAGTTTCTTTTTTGCCGTTTCTTCTTTTTGGAGTTGGGATATATTTAACTAAAAAATAACTATGCCACAAATTTCAATCATAAAAAAATCAGACATTCAAGAAGCGCGCAGGTTTGACGCGGAGTTTTGATAAATTTAAAATCCCGCTAATCAAACCCCTAATCCAAAAACGGATCGCAAAGAAAATACAAAAAAGCCATAAATTAAGAAAAGAGAGGCCAGTGATCTTTCCGGAAACAAGCTGACAGGAGCATTACCGGGGGAGATGAGATATTTGCAAAATCTCAGGATTCTCAAGCTGTCAGGCAATGATTATTCGCGTTATGATTTGGATATTATTCTTAAAAGTCTTCCGGCGTCTGTTATTATTGAGTAAGCGGAGAGAGATCTTTATAAAAAATAAGCTAACGCCAAATTTTTAAAGGTCGATTGGCGTAAAACTTTAAAAAGATAACAAAAATATATGTTATATTTAGATAACATAATATCAGCAGCAAACGCGCATTCAGAAGATGACGGCTATTTTATGCATCATATGTTTCCTGATTATAACTTAAATATTATGGGTGGAATATTTATGATTTTGTTTTGGGCTATAATATTGATCGGAGTTGTTTATCTGATAAAATATTTTACACAAACCCAAGATGACAAAAAAGAAGATAAAACCGCGTTAAATATACTTCAGGAAAGATATGCGAAAGGGGAGATCAATAAAAAAGAGTTTGAACAAAAAAAGAAAGATTTATCTTCCTAATAAGCATACTGGAAATATTTGCTTGATTGAAAATATACTTTTTAATAAAGCCAGTTGTCTGGGGTTATTTGTTTTGACTCTTTTGCAATAGCGGTGTTTGTTGAAAAATATAAAACTTATAGCGAGCATATGGAAAATCACGATAACCATTCTAATTACGGCCATGATATGGGTCAGGAAAAAAATGAGAAAATACATAAAGAACACAAGGGCCGTCATGATCATCATGCTCACATGGTCAAAGATTTTAAAAAGCGATTTTGGGTAAGTTTGATTTTTACAGCACCCATTCTTGTGTTATCGCCAATGATACAGAAATTTTTGAAGTTGGATGAAGCTATAGGCTTTGTTGGTGATCAATACGTTCTATTTTTACTCTCAACTTTTATATTTTTCTACGGTGGTCGGCCTTTTCTAAAAGGTTTTATCAGTGAAGTCAAAAAGAAAAATCCCGGTATGATGACACTGGTCGCTGTTGCAATATCAACCGCGTATATATACTCAAGCGCGGTTGTTTTTGGATTGGAAGGAAAATTATTTTTTTGGGAACTTGTCACTCTAATTAATGTCATGCTTCTTGGGCACTGGATTGAAATGAGGTCTGTTATGGGCGCAAGCAGGGCTTTGGAAGAATTAGCCAAATTAGTTCCGGGAGAAGCTCACATGATAATGGATAGTGATATAGCGCGTGATGTTCCGACTGAACAGTTAAAGCCGGGTGATAAAGTACTCATAAAGCCTGGCGAGAAGATCCCGGTTGATGGTGAAGTGTACGAAGGGCAATCAAGCGTGAATGAATCAATGCTTACAGGTGAATCCAGGCCGGTAAATAAAAATATTAAAGATGCTGTTATTGCGGGAGCTATAAACGGGGAAGGATCAATAAAGGTAGTTGTTCAAAAAACAGGAGATGATTCATTTTTATCTCAGGTAATTAACTTAGTCAAAGAAGCGCAAAAAAGTAAATCCAAAACACAGGATATTGCCAATCGGGCCGCTTTTTGGTTAACAGTATTTGGATTGTCAGCGGGAGCCGCGACATTATTTCTATGGCTTTTGTTTACTGAAAAAGATCTGGTATTTGCCATTGAGAGAACAGTGACTGTAATGGTGATTACTTGTCCGCACGCGCTTGGCCTGGCTGTTCCATTGGTGATCGCGGTTTCTACATCACTTGCCGCTCAAAATGGATTTTTAATTAGAAACAGAAGCGCGTTTGAGCAGGCTAGAAAAATTAATGCGATTATATTTGATAAAACAGGAACTCTTACTAAAGGAAAATTCGGAGTTACCGATACAATTGTATTTAATAATGAAGTAAACGAAAACGAGCTGCTTAAATTAGCCGGTTCAATTGAAGCTTATTCAGAGCATCCAATCGCTCAAGGCGTGGTTAAGTCAGTAAAAGAAAAATATCAAGTTAAAGATTTTAAAGCCATTCCGGGAAAAGGCGCGGAAGGGGTAATTGATGATAAAATAGTAAAAGTAGCCAGTCCCGGGTATTTGAGAGAGAAGAATATTAAAATAAAAAGTGATGAAGTTGAAAGATTACAGAGCCAGGGGAAAACCGTGATATTTGTACTAAGAGATAATGTTTTACTCGGCGCAATTGCTTTAGCGGATATTATAAGAGAAGAATCAAAGAATGTGATAAATATTTTAAAGAAAATGAACATAAAAACCATTATGCTTACCGGAGATAATGATCAAACAGCAAAATCAGTAGCTGAAGAACTTGGTATTGATGAATATTTGGCAGAGGTTTTACCAAAAGATAAGTCAAGGAAAGTGAAAGAGATCCAGGAAAGAGGACTGATTGTCGCTATGACCGGAGATGGGGTAAACGACGCGCCGGCCCTGGCCCAAGCGGATATTGGAATCGCGATTGGAGCAGGAGCGGATGTAGCTGTTGAAACTGCTGATATAATTTTGGTTAAAAGTAATCCGGAAGATGTGGTTGCCTTAATTAAATTAGCGCGAGCCACTTATGGTAAAATGATACAGAATTTAGTCTGGGCAACAGGATATAATGCTTTTGCTATTCCAATTGCGGCCGGAGCATTGTTTAAATGGGGGATTCTCTTAAACCCGGCGCTAGGCGCTTTATTTATGTCTCTTTCAACCGTGATAGTCGCGATTAACGCTAGATTTCTAAAAGTTGCAAGTTAGGCCCAAAGGGCACTAAC
>JAGLPO010000095.1 GCA_023137275.1 Candidatus Parcubacteria bacterium
CGACTACTGTTAGTGCCCTTTGGGCCTAACTTGTATTTTTTAATAATTTGTCTAAATATTTTGCCAGTATATCAAACTCCAAATGCACCAAATTATTGATTTTTTTCATGCCGATAGTAGTATGGCTTAATGTGTAATCCACAAAAGAAGCCGTAAACCAGTTATTTCCAACATCAACCACTGTTAAGCTGATTCCATCAACCGCGATTGAAGCTTTTTCCGCCACGTATTTAGCGAATTTTTTAGGAAATTTTATTTTATATATTTTAGAATCTCCTCTGGGCGTAATTTTGATTATTTTGCCGATAGCGTCAACGTGTCCTGTTACCAAATGCCCGTCCAGCAGATCATTTAATCTTAAAGACGGCTCTAAATTTATATTTTTGTAATCAGCTTTACTAAAATATGTTTTATCCAAAGTTTCCGGCATAAGTTCGGTTGTGTAATTTGTTTTTCCGACTTTTTTCACAGTCAGGCAAACTCCGTCAGAACAAATTGAATTGCCAGGCTTAATATCCCATCCTTTGGGTTTTTTGATAGTAAGAAAAAGACAGCCGTTTTTTACGCGCTTTTTTTGTATTTTAGAAATTGCTTGAACAATACCTGAGAACATAGTTATTATTATGAATCTTGATTTGAATATAGCAAACAGAGGCAGTTAAGTCAATTAATCCAAAATTGCACAAGAGTGCATGTGCTTGACCTTTTTTTGTAAATATACTAGGATTAAGTATTATCAGAAATCGTAATCAATAACTCTTACCATGAGGGAATCGTGGAAATCTAAAAACCTATTGAAAGGAGGAATAGCCATGTTCGACTTTATAAGGAATTTTTTCCAGTATAAGGCGAATTCCGTCGAGGAGTTCGTCAAAGTCGTGAAAAGGGAGGGCTGTAAAACAGTATTAGTAAAGCCCTGCTCGGCCGCCAATGGTGGCAGAAATAGTGCCACAGTCGGCAGGATAGCGAACTTTCAGTATACACTGAAGTTCACTGCCATAACGCCACGCGGCCGCAAAATCGTTTATCAGGAACATCTCTTTAAACGCTTCGGAAGCGATCGCGGCTTCGCGGACGCCGATGAAAGACGCAATGCCATAATCAAACTCCTTCTTCTCGGAGAGCAGAAGATAAAAGAATTGCGGACAAAACTCCCCGACGTGTCCGTGGATCTCATCGGGCCGAACAGTCAGCCCATGGACGATGCGACATACACCAAGCTCCATCAGGACGCAACAGCCTGCGGCGTCTCGGTCTGATACGGCGAACAACGAACAAAAGAGGCTACTTAAGTTTGATCGCTTAGTGGCCTCGTTTTTATTTATTTGAAAATATTTAGCACATTCTATAGCACATTCTATAGAATGTGCTAAATACATTACGGTTATTCATAAAAGCGAATTTTTTGACACTTTTTTGACATTTTAAAATATTTCTTTTATAGTAATTGTAATATAATAAATTATTAGATTAAAAAATTTATATGGCAAAAAGAAGTACCGGCGTTGGGAAGAAAAGAAAAACACACTCCCATAAAACCGCCAAACGGCTGGAGATCAAGCGGCTTATGCTTGAGGAAAAGGCTAAGAAAAAAAAGCGTAAATAAAATTTATCGCAAGCCTGCCAGCCGGCAGGCTTATGGACGCGAAAATTTTTCCAAATGTAGATATACCAAAGCCGAATATCCATTTTTTTTGGATTTACAAAAAAAGAGGAAAAACAATAAATACATTAATCCGTTGCTAGTTTTATAGCAACGGCTTTTTGTTTTGCTTTCGCGGGTCTTTAAATCCGACGAGATGCCGGGGTAAAAATCCTTGCCCGCCCGAAGTTGGAGGCAAATGTGCTATAATAATAAATAATATATTTTAATTGATTATCAATATAATAAAATGAAAGAATGCCTTAATTACAAAAAAATAGATCCCCAGACTCTTCAATGCCAAACATGCAATCACTTTTGCAAAATCAAAGAAGGAAGAGTGGGAATATGCGGGATACGCCAAAATATAGGCGGGAAACTTTATTTATTGACATATGGAAAAGCAGTTGCAGCGCATGTTGATCCAATTGAAAAAAAACCGTTTTTTCATTTTTTGCCGGGATCGTTCGCATATTCATTTGGGACAATTGGCTGTAATTTTCGCTGTAAAAATTGCCAAAATTACGATATTTCTCAAATGTTCGGACTTAAAGGCCGCGTCAGGGAGTATAATAAATTAAATTGGGGTTATTCCATTTCTCCTGAAAGAATAGTTAAAGAAGCATTAGAGAATCAGTGCCAAAGCATTGCTTATACTTACACGGAGCCGACTGTCTTTATGGAATATGCTCTTAATACAATGAAGCTGGCAAAAGAAAAAGGATTGAAAAATGTCTGGGTTTCTAATGGATTTATGTCAGATAAGACGCTGGATAAAATAATCCCTTATCTTGACGCGATCAATATTGATATTAAATCCTTTAACAATGATTTTTATAAATCCAACTGCGGGGCCAAAGTTCAGCCGATTTTGAATAATTGCAAAAGATTAGCAAGGGAAAAAATATGGCTGGAAACAACAACCCTTGTCATACCGACTCTTTCTGACAATGAGGAAATGCTGCGCCAAATTGCCGGATTTATAAAAAATGAATTAGGTAATTTTGTGCCGTGGCATATAAGCGCTTTTTCAGGAGAAATTTCCTGGAAGCTTCAAAATATTCCTGATACGCCGATTGAAATAATTGAAAATGCCTATCAAACAGGTAAAGAAGAAGGGCTTAAATACGTTTATGGAGGAAATGTTGCAGGAAGCAATACTGAAAACACTTATTGCCCCAAGTGCGGCAGTGTAGTTATTAAGAGAGATAATTACCATATAAGCAGACAGGATAAAAAAGGAATCTGTGCCAGGTGCGGCGAGAATATTAGACTTCTTTAGATTCATGTATGACAGGCAGAATATATGCAAAAAATTTAGGAATAAATCTTGATTTAGGCGGCGAGAAAGAGTTATTTAAGTGGTTTTTGGCCTGTTTGCTGTTCGGCAAGCCGATACAGCAGGAAGTAGCCAAAAAAACATTTTTTGAATTTGAGAAAAATAATCTGACAGCGCCGAAAAAAATACTGGACAGCGGATGGAATAAATTGGTGAAAATTTTGGATAAAGGCCATTATGTCCGCTATGATTATTCAACAGCGGATAAATTATTAGAAGTCTGCGGGCAATTATTGGATAAATACGGGACTATAAAAAATTTAATTAAAGCATCAGATAATATTAAAGATTTGGAAAAAAGGCTGCTTGAGCTTAAAGGAATAGGGCCTGTTACAGCGAAAATTTTTATCAGAGATATTAAAAAAGTTTTTTTCAAAATAAAAAATGAGCCGAAAAGGGTTTTTGCGGGGATTCAAATTTCCAAAGGCTTGGAGAAAAAAATTTTAAAATTAGAGCAAGAGCTAAATCCGGCCATTCCCTGGATCGCTCCCCCTAATCTGCACATAACCATAATTCCGCCCTGGGAAGAAAACGATCTAAAATATGCGCTTAAGAAGCTGGAAAATCTTAAAGGCGGTCTTAAAAGATTTAAAATAGTTTTTAATAATCTTTCGCTTAAATACCGCCAAGGCAAAGCTAGTCTTATTTTTTTGGAAGGAGAAGCCCGGAAAGATGCCTTAAATTTTAAGCCCCATCTGACTTTAGCCCGGCTGAAAAGCGGAAATTATGAAAACATGAGCCAAAAAATAAAGCGGCAAAAAATCAGCTGGGAAGAAGAGGTCTTCTCAATCGCGCTTTTTGAGTCTATTTTGCTGCCCGAAGGCGCTCTATATAAAATTATAAAAAAGATCAAGTTATACCCTAAAGAGTACC
>JAGLPO010000096.1 GCA_023137275.1 Candidatus Parcubacteria bacterium
CAGCCATTGTAAATGATAAGAGCAGTGTGGAGGATGCTCTGCGGTATTTTAAGAAATCTCCAAATAAACATTGAATATACATATGTATAATAAAACCAGCGTAAAAAAAGCGCTGGAATGTTTCGAGTAATAATAGGATAGCAAAATAGTCAGGGGCAGACGCATTTATTCGCGTTTGCCCTTATTTTTTTATAGTTTTTTTATAGTTCAACAAACAAAAGAAAATACATTAACGCAATGCCGGAAACAAAAGCCAGAAAATGCAAAATGTTTCGGCCGGCCTGATCATGGTTTTTTATCTCCGGGATCAGGTCTGAGGCGGCAATATAGATAAAATTACCAGCCGCGAAAGGCAGTAAATAAACAATTTCAATATTGCCGGCAAGCAGCCAGGCGATAATTCCGCCCGCGACCGCGGTCAAACCGGAAAAAAAATTAAACAAAAGAGCTTTCATTTTTTTCCAGCCGCCGTGAATCAAAATGCCAAAATCACCCAGCTCCTGCGGAATCTCGTGCATGGCAATGGCCAAAGTGGTGGCCAGGCCCAAACGGACATCAATTATAAAAGCGGCGCCGATTGCCAGCCCGTCCAGAAAATTATGCACTCCGTCGGATATTAAGATCAAATATGTTACCGGATGCTTATGCTCTGAGGGCGCGCGGTGACAGTGGTGCCAATGTATAAATTGCTCAAGCAGGAAAAAGATGGCAAAGCCAACAAGCAGAATTATGAATATTTTATTAATTTCACCTGATTCTTTCAGCGCTTCAGGCAGAAGATGTAAAAAAGCGCCGCCCAGAAGCGAGCCGGCGGAAAAAGCAACCAAAGGCTTAATTATGCTTTTTAATACATTTTCTTTAAGCACCAGGACCAATGCCCCAACCAGGGAAACAGCGCTCATGGCCGCGGTCGCAAGTATTATCCAAAGTAAAATTGGCATAAATAAATTTTTTAATTAATGAGTCTATTTATATTTTATTTAAAATTAGCTAAATTGTCAAATTAAAAAAAATTAAAATTAAGGTAAAATTAATTAGACTAAAAAATTAGACTAAAAAATCAAAAACTGTTATAATAATATTTAGATATTAAATTTATTATTTTAATTTGTAAAAAATGACTGCTGTTAAAAAAACCATTAAAATAAACATTCAAGACAGCGAACCCGAAGCTAAAAAGGTTGTAAAAAGAAAACCACGTTCAACAAGCTCCCTCCAATCCGGCGGGCAGGCAGGGCAGGCAACAAAGAAAGCCGCGCCGGCTAAAAAGGCAAAACCAAAGCCAGTTGCGAAAAAGAAGCTTGTTAAAAAAGCCGCGCCCATTCCAAAACCAAAGCCGCAAAAAATCAAGGTTATAGATGAGGATATGATTATAGATGAAGACAAAGAAACTGTGGTTGAATTTGGCGACAAGGAAAAGCCGCTGGAAGAGCAAGTATCCAAAACTGAATCAATGGCCGCTGACGTGGAGGCCGCTTTAAACAGTGAACAAAGCGCGGTAAAGGATATTATTAAAGCCGAAGAAAGCGCTGTTACTCCGGACGCTGATGATAACGCAATTGTTGAAGAAATTTTGCCAATTGGCCGCAAGATCTCAACCTATAAAAAAATCGCTTTTAGTTTTATTGCCTTAACCTTGATCTTGATTTTGGTTATTTTGTATTTTACAATAATCAAGGTAAGTATTATTTTAGTGCCAAATCAGGAAAGGGTAAGCAATAGTATGGTTTTTGACATCCATGGTGACAGTGCTGAGGATACTGGCGGCAATAAAGTAAACGGGATAGTGCGGAAAGTGGCAATCAGTTATGGCAGCACTTACGCTGCCGGCGGTGAAGAAATAATCGGCAAAGAGGCAATTGGCGAAGTAACGATAATAAATAATTATAATAAAAACCAGCCTTTGGTCGCGACTACCCGTCTGTTAGCTCCGGATGGTAAATTATTCAGGCTTAAGAATACTGTTAATGTTCCGGCCGGTGATAGCGTCACGGTAGAGATCTACGCCGATGAACCCGGCCCGGAAATGGCGATTAAGCCGACCAAATTTACGATTCCCGGACTTTGGGCCGGCATGCAGGACGATATTTACGCCGAAAGCGGCGCTGATATAGTGTATCAGCAAAAGATCAAGAAATATATTAAAGAGGAAGATATTGAAGGCGCGATCAGGGATATGAAGCAGCGGCTTTTGGCTAATGCCAAGGAAGATATTAATGAAAATTTTTCCAGTTATTCCCAGATCAAGTATAAGATAGATGAAAATTCAATTCAATCCGAAGTAGCGGCTGACGCGGGCGAGGAAGTAGATGAATTTTTAGCGGAAATGACGGCCGACGTGGTGGTAGTGGCTTTTGACGGCCAGGCCGCCGCGGATCTAGCTAAACAGAAGTTTCTCTCAACCATGCCCAGAAATAAAGAATTAATCAGTTTTGATTTTAACAGCATTATTTACGCTTTAAATACTTTTGACGATGTCCAGGGCGCTGCTTCGCTTAATGCCACTTTTGAGGGCAGGGTTAGCCTTAAAGACAGCTCGGATGTAGTGGATCTGGAGAAAATTCGCGGCATTAATCGCGGCCAGCTGGATGTTTATTTAAGCGAGATTGATGACATTGCCGGTTATGAGATAAAATTTTCGCCCGGTTTCCTGCCCGCTTTTATGCAAAAAGTTCCGCATTTAGTGGATCGGATCACAGTTGAGATGAAAAGGTAATATGTTATATTGACAGGCAAAAAAAATTACTATGAAAAAAGAAAATAATTTAGAGATAATGCGGCATTCAATGTCTCATGTGATGGCAGCGGCTGTTCAGGAATTATATCCAGACGTTAAATTCGCGATTGGCCCGGCGATTGACACTGGTTTTTACTATGATATTGATTTTGGCGATGTTAAAGTGGGGGAGCAGGACCTTTTAAGGATTGAGAAGCGGATGAAAAAGATAATTCAAAGAAATGTTCCTTTTGAGAAATTTGATCAGAGTATTGACAAAGCGATAAAGCAAGAGCAAAAAAATAAGCAGCCTTATAAGGTTGAGCTGTTGGAGGACTTAAAAGCAAAAGGAGAAACCAAGGTAAGTTATTACCATCTTGGCAAATTTAAGGATCTTTGTCGCGGACCGCATCTTAAATCAAGCAATGAAATAAAAGCAAATTCATTTAAGTTAACCAGCCTGGCCGGCGCTTATTGGCGCGGTGATGAAAAAAGACAAATGCTGACCCGTATTTATGGCGCCGGATTTGCAAGCAAAAAAGAATTGGATGAATATTTAGAGATGATGGTAGAAGCGGAAAAGAGAAACCATCGGAAAATCGGCAAGGAAATGGGATTATTCGCGATTTTCAGCGAAGTCGGCCAGGGTCTGCCGATTTGGCTTCCTAATGGTTACGCGATGCGGCGGGTATTGGAAGATTATATGTTAAAAATGGAAAGATCTTATGGCTATAGCCATATTTTAACCCCGATCATTAATAAAAAAGAGCTGTTTGAAAAATCAGGGCATTTGGGATTTTATAATAAGGATATGTATTCGCCGCTTACCATAGATGATGAAGTATTTTATTTAAAGCCTATGAATTGCCCGGCCGGAATGATGGTCTATAAAATGAAGCCGAAAAGCTACCGTGAAATGCCTGTAAAAATGGGTGAATTCGGCACAGTGTATCGGTATGAAAAATCAGGCGAATTGCACGGCCTGCAGCGCGTACGCGGTTTTACCCAGAATGACGCGCATATTTTTTGCACGCCCGAACAATTAGAGGACCAATTCATGGAAGTTTTTGAAATACTGGAAAAATTTTACTCGGATGTTGGTTTTGATAATTACAAATATCGCTTGTCTCTGGGCGATGACGATAACACTAAATACGTAGGTGACAGGAAGGATTGGATCAAGGCCGAGGAGACTATGCGCCGGGTGCTAAAGAAAAATAAAGTGGATTTTTATGAAGTTAAAGGCGAAGCGGCTTTTTACGGCCCCAAGCTGGATGTGCAGGCAATTAATGTTTTTGGCAAGGAAGATTCAATTTCCACGATCCAGGTGGATTTTAATCTGCCGGATCGTTTTGATCTTAACTATATAGATAAGGATGGCAAAAAAAAGCGGCCTTTTGTCATACATCGCGCTTTGATCGGATCGTTTGAAAGATTTTTTGCCTTTTTAATAGAATATTACGGGGGTAATTTTCCTCTTTGGTTTGCGCCGGTGCAGATCAAGCTTCTGGCTGTAAGCGAAAAGCATAATGAATATTGTAATAAGCTGGCCAGGGAGTTCCAGGCCGAGGATATCCGCGTGGAAGTGGATGCCAGTGATGAGACTGTTGGCAAAAAGATCCGTTTGGCAGTGAGCGAAAAAGTTCCGTATATGCTGGTGATAGGGGACAAAGAAGCCAATTCAAACAAGCTTCACGTCCGCGACCGGGGCAGCGATAAAGTGCGGGAAATCAGCCAGAAAGATTTTATCACCGAGATATTGCATAAAATAAAAGATAAAAAATAATAATATAAAGAAAAAAAATTAGGCTGGGTTTTAAAACCCAGCCTAATTTTTTGTATTTTAATTTAAGATTATAATTATTGTTTATTATCTTGATAAGTGTTAATGCAGTCGCAGCGCCGGTCCTTGGCCTTTTCTTTACTTAGCCATGCTGAATTATACTTGCCTTCGCTGGCATGGATCCAATCATCAGGCGTGCCTTGCCGCTTTTGGATAAGGTTGCCAAAATACATGCCTTTTTCCAGATCGGCTTCTGTGATTTCCAGGTTTGTTTCCAACGGTTCAATCGCCGCGCAGGCCTTGCGGCAGGCGCGTTTGTCGCCATAGCTAAGGCAGCCGCAAAGGGATAATAGCGTAATTATTAAGATTATACCGGTATTGGCTATTTTCATAAGTGAGTTTATTATAACAAAATATCAATAAAACCGCAAAGACACTATTTTTTATATCTATTTTTAAACCCGTCTTCGTCTCCGTATTTTGGAAAGTATTTATGATGCTCAGGGGCTTTGAAGTTTTTATTTTCCCGGTGCCGGATCCCGCACCAGTACAGCTCTGTATCAGCCGCTAGTCTGGCCCAGAATTGGATCACCCCATTGGCGTATCCGCAATAAACGCAATATATTTTTTGCACCCAGTTTAAATATTTGAGTTTGTGCCGATCAATTTTAATGTAATTTTTTCGTTTGGCATACGGAATTTTATATAATGGGAAACAGATACGATGGTAAATTTCAGCCCAAATATCCGTAATAATTATTGGTACGATTAAAGTAGATATTAGTGGAATGACAATAATATGTTTTAATAAACGATAAGGATTTTTTAAGTAGCGCATAGATTTTTATTATTAGAAAAATAAACCGCTTATTGCCGTTATACGGATTGCTTTTAAGATTGTTCAGGCGGTTGCGGAGTTTCTTCTTTTCCTCCGAAAATAAGAGTTGCCAATGCGCCGCCGATGATCCAAACTCCAAGCATAATAAGAGCGCCTATCTTGGCATCATAAAGATCGGTCATCGCTCCAATCAAAAGAGCTATAAGACCAATACCAAAGATTAAAGCACTAATTGCTTTTCTTTTGCTTTTTTGCATATTTTTTATTTAAGTTAATAGTTTATTATCTTAATTATAGCATATATTACAGCTTGAAGTAAGCCTGAGAAAGTAATTAGAATAAAAAAACCGCTAATTTAAGCGGTTTTTGTTTTTTATGATTGACAAAATATTGATATTATGTTATTGTGTTTGATTACTAAAAAATAATAAATATCACTATGTTAAAAGTAAATAAAAAGTTAATTCAGACCAGTCTTATCACAATATTTAGCGTAACATTGGTATTGCTGGCAGGGCAGTATGCCACGCTTAAAGCAATTGAAATTAAAAACAAGCAAAGCCTTGAAGCCGTTGAAACCTTGGATGAGGTTCAGCCAAGAGAAATTATTTATACAGTAAAGGGCGGCGATTCAATCTATCGGATCGCGCAAAAGTACAAGGTTCATCGGTATCAAATCAGGCTGTGGAATAATCTGGAATCCGGCGCTTATCTTCATCCCGGCCAGGAGTTAATAATCAAGCAGGTTGATTATGAGCCGGTAGAAGGCCTGGCCAGCTGGTATGGCCCGAACTTCCATGGGAAAAACATGGCCAACGGGGAAATATATAATATGCATGATATTGTAGTGGCTCATCGCACCCTGCCTTTGGGCCGGAAGGTTGTTATTACTAATCTGGAAAACGGCAGATCAATAATCGCTCCGGTACTGGATCGCGGTCCGTATGTCAAGGATAGCCAGGGCAATTATACTCGCGAGATCGATCTTTCTTACGCGGTTGCCAAAGAGTTGGGGACAATTAAAAAAGGCGTGGTTTCAACCCGGATTGAGCCAATAAACGAACCTTTGCCTCAGGATTAATTTGTCTAATATCAACACTTGCTTAAGCATTATTACAAATAAAAAATCCTCTTATATAAGAGGAGCTTGCGTTTTTGGACAAAATTAAAAGATTGACAGGTCGGTCTTTTAACTTATGTAGATCGTGATTGAAGTTTGTTTGTTGTTTTTAGTTGTTAGGGCGGGAGTGGTGATTTGAGGTGGGAGTGGTTATTTTTTTGTTGGTGGGAGTGGTTATTAAAGGTGGGATTTGGTGATTTGATGTGGGGTTTGTTGAGAAAAGTTATATGTATAATTCTATGTCCTGCGGGCGCAGAATTATACATATAACCTTATACTCTATTCCCCTGTAAAATAAACTTCAATACTCCTATCAATCTTGTTATTATAATAACACATTCAGATAATGCGTCAAGCCACTAATGTTGGTTAATATTTTAGTAAATTTTAAAGATATTACAAAATAAATAAAGTTGTCCACAGAAAAAATTAAACTGATAAAAATAGCTTGACAAAATTTTAATTTTTGTTATTATAAAGACAATATGAAACAAGTTATCCAAACAATAAAAAATAATTTTGAAACCGCTATTATTTTGTTAATAGGTATTATTATGATTATAATTTTACCACGAATTCGGGCGGTTAATATTTAAAGAAAATAAATAAAATTAAAATATAAAATAGCCGCCTAACAAAAGGGCGGTTTTATAGTTCTTTAAAAAAAAATTACTGAGAACACTGAATAATTATGAATTTTTTCGTGTTTTCATATTTTTTCTGTGTTTTTAGTAATTCAATAATAAAAATTTTATTCATGAGAATGAAATAAAAGATTAAAGGAGGATGAAGTTATGGAACCAATTTTGTTATATGACACCACGTTAAGGGACGGGGCTCAGGGAGAAAACATTAATTTCAGCGCTGAAGAAAAGATAAGGATCGCGCAGAAGCTTGATGCCCTTGGGATACATTACATAGAAGGCGGCTGGCCCGGCTCTAACCCCAGGGACGAGCGTTTTTTTGAACTGGCGAAAAATATTAAGTTTCAAAACGCCCGCCTTGCGGCTTTCGGCTCTACTCGAAGACCCGGGATTACTGCTAATGAGGATCAAAATTTAAAAGCCCTTATCAAAAGTAGCGCTCCTGTTGTAACAATATTCGGCAAAACCTGGGATTTTCATGTTGAGAAGATCATGGCTAACACCCTGGAAGAAAATCTTGCTATGATAAAAGATAGCGTAGAGTTTCTTAAAAAAAATGGGCGGGAAGTTATTTACGATGCCGAACATTTTTTTGATGGGTATTCAGCAAACAGAGAATATGCTTTACAGACTCTTATGGCAGCTATAGACGGAGGAGCGGAAACTGTTGTTCCTTGTGATACAAATGGTGGAACCCTGCCACATGACATAGAAGTCATTATGAATGATGTGTATGATACTCTTAATAACTACTGGTACAGAGAAAAAACAAAGGCTTTGCCGCTTAAGATCGGAATTCATACTCATAACGACAGCGGTCTTGCTGTAGCAAATTCCATTGCAGCTATACGCCATGGAGCTGTTATGGTACAGGGAACTATTAATGGATATGGAGAAAGATGCGGAAATGCTGACCTTACTTCTATTATACCTATTCTCAGTATAAAAATGAATCGTCCATGTATTTCCAAAGAAAATCTGGCAAAACTCAAAAGCATATCCAGGTTTGTAAGTGA
>JAGLPO010000097.1 GCA_023137275.1 Candidatus Parcubacteria bacterium
TTATCCTCGTTTTTGTTTAAATTACATTTATTATAACTTTTTTTACGTGATAAGAGCGTAACATGAGTTAATGGTTTAAATTATTTCAAAATAATAATACCAGAATAACAAACATCAAATAATAAGTCAAAATTAAACCCAGGACACGCAGGCCACTTTATCGTTACTGCTTTTAAAACGCATCAGCCGCACCCCTTGGGTGTCGCGCCCCAGCTTGTTGACTGATTTAAAAGGCAGCCGGATCACCTGGCCCTTTTCCGAAATTATTATTAGATCTTTGTCTTTCATGGCTTCCGAATTTAACACATAAGCGTTTACCAGCTGGCCGGTCTTAGCTGTTACCTTGGCTGTCTTGATCCCGGAACCGCCCCGGTTCTGCACCTTATAAAAGCCGATTGGCGTTCGCTTGCCATAGCCCTGCTCCATTACGGTAACAACCTGAATTTTCTTTTGCTTTTCTTTGTCTGATTTTATCACGCCCATGCCCACTACCGTGTCGTCTTTTTTAAGGCGAATTCCAAATACGCCGGACGCGGTCCGCCCCATTGTCCTGACATCGGTTTCTTTAAAACGAATCGCCTGGCCCTTGGCGGTTATTAACTGTATTTCGCTTTTTAAGCCGGTTGGCTTGGCCCAGATCAATTTATCTTCCGGCTTTATTTTGATCGCGATCAAGCCGCTGCGCCGCACATTGGCAAATTCTTCCAGTTTAACCTTTTTCACCAAGCCTTTCTCAGTAGCAAAAAAGAGAAATTGCGCGCTGCTGATCTTATCCAAAGGCAAAATAGAAGTTACCTGCTCGCCGTGGCCAAGCTCAAGGAAATTAACAATTGCCTGGCCCTTGGCGGTTCTCGCGGCCTGAGGAATCTCATGGGCCTTAAGCTTAAAAACCCGGCCCCTGGTGGTAAATAAAAGAATGTCCGAATGCGTTGAGGTTGTAAACATAAATTCAACCATGTCCTCTTCCTTGGTGGTAAGGCCAATTACGCCCTTGCCGCCCCGATGCTGGCTTTTGAAAGTATCAGGCGCCACCCGCTTAATATATCCGTCGCGCGTCATAAACACAACCACTTCTTCGTTAGGCACCAGATCTTCCATGGAAAAATCCTTGACTCCGCGAGCTACTACCTGAGTTCTTCGTTCATCACCATATTTATTTTTAATATCGCTTAATTCGTCTTTAATTATTTTTCTAATTCTGGTTTTTGACTTTAATATCGCTTCCAGTTCTTTAATTATTTTCTTCTTTTCCTTTAGCTCATCTTCAATGCGCAGTCTTTCCAAATTAGCCAGATTCTGCAGTTTCATCTCCAAAATAGCGATTGCCTGCCTTTCACTAAACTTAAATCTTTTCATCAAACTTATCTTAGCCGCTTCCTTGTCTTTGCTGGCTTTAATGATCTTGATCACCGCGTCAATATTCTTAAGCGCGATCATTAAGCCTTCCAAAATATGAGCCCGCTCCTTGGCTTTATTAAGATCATACTGGGTGCGCCGCGTAATCACTTCTATCCGATGCTTGATATATTCTTCCAAAGCCATCTTTAAAGTTAGTACTTTTGGCTGAATACCGTCAATCAAGGCCAGCATATTAACATGAAAAGTCTCCTGAAGCTGGGTATGCTTATACAGGCTGTTCAGGATCTTTTTCGGATACGCGTCCCGTTTAAGATCAACCACGATCCGGACGCCGTCTTTATCCGACTCATCACGCAGATCTTTAATGCCTATTAATTTTTTGCTTTTTACCAAAAAGGCGATCTTCTCTACCAACGAGGCTTTATTCACCTGATACGGGATCTCGGTAATAATTATTTTGTAGTTATTTGACTTGGATTCTTCAATCTCGGCCCGGCCGCGCAAAACAATACCGCCCTTGCCGGTGGCAAAAGCCTGGCGAATGTCATTCTGATTATATATTATTCCGCCGGTTGGAAAATCAGGTCCTTTTACAAATTGCATCAGGTCATCAATGCTGGCAGCCGGATTATCAATCAAATAAACAATTCCATCAACTATTTCAGTTAAATTATGCGGCGGGATATTGGTTGCCATGCCAACGGCAATGCCCATAGAGCCGTTCAAAAGCAAATTAGGCAGCCTGGAAGGCATTACCTGGGGCTCTTTTTGCGAGCCGTCATAGTTGGGCGAAAAATTAACCGTATCCTTTTCTATATCAGCCAGCAATTCCTCGGAAATGGCGCTCATCTTGGCCTCGGTATAGCGCATGGCCGCGGCCCGGTCCCCGTCCATAGAGCCAAAGTTCCCCTGGCCTTTTACTAAAGGGTAGCGCAAAGAAAAGTCCTGGGCCATTCTAACCATAGAATCATAAACCGCGGTATCGCCATGAGGATGATATTTACCAAGCACTTCACCGATCACATTGGCTGATTTCCTGAACTTAGCCGTTGGCTTAAGGCCGATTGACCACATCGCGTAAAGGATCCGCCTATGAACCGGCTTAAGTCCGTCCCGCACGTCCGGCAAAGCCCGGGTTACAATCACGCTCATCGCGTAGTCAAGGTAAGACTTGCGCATTTCATCGCTTAAAGGCAATGGCTCAACCATGCCATACTCTGTTTTTTGCCGCTCGGTTACGATTGTCATTGTAGTGGTATTTTCCGTGTCCTTATTTTCCTGGCCTTTTTCCTCTTTGGATTCTTTTGGCGCGGCTGCTTTTACATCCGAAATTTTTTTCTCAATTGATTTTTTAACAACCTTTTTCTTGTTAACCTCTCCTTTGTCTTTTTTCACTATTTTTTTTACCATATATTTTAATTTTCAGTCAAGGAATTTGAATATTCCCGACTACT
>JAGLPO010000098.1 GCA_023137275.1 Candidatus Parcubacteria bacterium
AGAAAAAGTTATAATTAATGTAATTTTATTATTTAGATGGCAGACAACAGACGGCAGACAACAGAAATTTATTCGTATTCCTGCTGTCTGCCGTCTGCCGTCTAATTTTCTTCCAAAATTTCTTTTAATTTTTCAACCTGCTCTTCGGTTATTTCTTGCTCAACCACTGGCTCAGGATCATTCTCTGGCAGTCTCTCAATAGTAGTAGAAGTATATTGCTCAACCATTAAATTATCCTTTAGCTCATCTACTTTTTCCAAATTAAACCTCATTTGGTCCAGGCTATTGCCCAGTCCTTCGCTTAATTCCTGCCAGGTATCGGCCATATCATTATTATTTTCATTTTCATTGGCTACGCTCATTTTCTTAAAAACCTGAGAAATATTAAAGATCCAAAAAAAAGCGATCAAAACCATAAAAAATGTTACTCCGGAAAATATTATCAGCTGCTTTTCTTTATCCAATCTGGCTTCCATCCGGCTGTCGGCTTGAAGCTTTTCCTGCTTCTTTTTTGTTCGCGCCGGCTTTCTTATTTTTCTGTTTAATACTTTATTCCGAATGCTTATCCTTTTTTCAGGCTTAACTTTACTGATTTTAGCTTTCTTCCCGGACATGGTTTTAACCGATTTTTTTTCAGCCATAAGCTCCTTATTGGTTTGAGCCAATAAGCCCTGCTGTTTAATTTTTTTCTTCTTCCTTCCTGGCATATCTATAATCTATCTTAAAAACAATAAAAATCCACTCAAAAGGAGTGTCTTAATTAATTTAACTGTAGCAAAAAAAACCCTGATTGTAAAGCTGAAAATGGATTATTTTTTATTGTAATTTTTGCCAAAATATTATAAAACTACGGTAAATACTCTCAAAATCGGGTATTCAGCTACAGACCCTAAATATAATTCGCGATTTCAAATGGATAAATAAAAAATATTTCAATCGCCACCCAGCCATAAATGGCAGGGCTACATTTTTATTTTTTAATCCCGCTAAAGCGGAATATTATTATTAACGTTTTTATATATAGCCCTATTTATAGGGCTTAAAAAATTGTCAATTAGACCTGCCATTTATGGCTGGGCTGAAAAGCAATATAATTTTAAATTTTTATTGTAATTTTTGCAAAAATATTATAAAATAATATTATGATTTATAAATCAAGCATATTAACCTATGAAAAACCTTAAAGAAAAACTTAAAATTCTTTACCCAGAAAAAGCTGATGAAACATATCAGAAATTAACTGAATTAATTAAAAATTATAAAAAGAAACATCCCCAAAAACCAGACAGCAGCGCGCCTGTATTCAGTGAAAAAGACGTCATGCTTATTTGCTATGCCGACCATGTCCAGGAAAGCGGCGTAAAACCGCTCCAGACAATGCGTAAATTTTTAAACCGCTACGCCAAGGGGATCATTAACCGGGTACATTTTTTGCCTTTTTATGATCATTCTGAATTTGATGACGGCTTTTCAATAAAAGATTATAATAAAGTGCACGAAGCTTACGGCGACTGGGAAGACATAAAAAAAATTAACAAGGATTTTACTTTTATGTTTGATCTGGTATTAAACCACGCTTCTATTCAGGGTGATATTGCGAAAAAGCAGCTGGCCGGCGACAAAAACTACAAAGATTATTTTTTAATTCTTGATAAAAAAGTTGACACTAAAAAAGTATTTAGGCCGCGAACCCATCCTTTATTCACTGAAGTAGACACGCCCAGCGGAAAAAAATACGCCTGGACCACTTTTTCCGAAGACCAGGTGGACTGGAATTATAAAAACCCAAATGTCCTGATTGAAATGATCAAGACTTTACTCTTGTATTTTGAAAATGGCGCGCAGGCGATCCGTCTTGACGCGGTCGCTTATGTGTGGAAAGAAGCGGGTAGTGCCTGCTTTGATCTGGAAGAATGCCATACTATTGTCCAAATTTTCCGTGATGTCTTTCGTGAATGCGAGCCAAAGGCCTGGGCAATCGCGGAAACGGTTCTGCCGCATGAAAAAAATATTGAATATCTGGGCAACGGATGCAATGAATCTCATTTTGTTTATAATTTTGCTTTGGAAACCCTGCTTTTACACACTTTTCTGCAGCAAGACACAACAGTGGCCAATAATTTTCTTGATCAGATCGCGAATGATTTTAGTAATGAAACCAGTATTTTAAACCTGTCAGTGTCGCATGACGGCGTTCATGTAATACCGGCCAAAGGAGTATTGAATAACGAGCAGATGATGGCCATTGCCAAAGACTGTGAAAAAAAGGGCGCCAAAGTTCTCTACCGGACAGTAGAAGGCGGAGAAGGCAAAACCGAACCTTATGAGCTTAATATCACTTATCCCAGCGCGATTGAAGGAGTGGAAAAATATTTAGCCAGCCAGGCAATTCAAATGGCTCTTAAGGGAGTGCCTTTAATTTATTTGAATAACCTGATTGGCGCAAAAAACTGGAGCGAGGGTGTTAAAAAACTAGGCTACTCAAGGGCGATCAACCGGCAAAAATTTGATTTTAGATCACTGGCCAAAACCCTGGAAGACAAAAATACTTATCAATCAAAAATATATACGGGCTATAAAAAACTGCTTAAGGCGCGCACAGAGGAGCCGTTGTTCTCTCCTTTGGCTAATCAAAATATTCTTAAAATAGACAAACGCGTGCTGGCAATACACCGCTTTCAAAATAATAAAAATTTAGTCGCGATCGCCAATGTAAGTAATCAAAAAATCACGATCAACAGTATTAAAATTAAAAATGCCTTGAATAATCTTGAATGTACTGATATTATCAGCAATAATAAAATAGATTTAAGTAAGCCAATTAGCCTTGCGCCATATCGCGTTATGTGGCTTAAATAAAACCTATAGACCTCTTGTAAAATAATTATTTCTACTGCAATTTCCATATTTTGGTAAATTTCTCCAAAAAAATTTTGGCCTATATTATCACATAAGCAAAAATTTTTTTGAAAAAATTTTCTCAAAATCTAAAAATTTCGTAACGAAATATTATTTCACAAAAGGTCTTATGCCTAAAAAAAAGAAAAAGATAGCGATCTGCCATTATCGCGTCGGCGGCACTGACGGGGTGTCTTTGGAAATAGCCAAGCGCAAAGAAATACTTGAGAAACATGGCTGCGTAGTTCATTTGATCGCCGGAGCCCGCAGCAAAGGCGCGGACCATATTATTAAAGAGCTGGAATGGGACGACGGGGTAGTGCCGATCATAAAAGAAAACGGCTTTATTCATTTTAGACGAAAAGATCTGTCAGCCAAAGAACTTAAATCCAAAATGAATAAAATCGTTTACGCGATCCTGGACAAACTTAATTTTATCCAACTCAAGGAAAAATACGACCATGTCTTAATTCATAATTTATTTTCCTTTGGCGGGCATATTGCCGCTTCCAAAGCTTTCGTTAAGTGGATCAAAAAATTCCAGATCCCCACTCTGGCTACCCACCATGATTTTTATTGGGAAAGAAAAGAGTTTCAGCTGTTTCGCGATGGATATTTAAAGAATTTCATGGAAAAATACATGCCGCCCAAATCAAAATACATCAAGCATGTCGTAATTAACTCTTTGGCGCAGCGGGAACTGAAAAAGCGCCGTTTTATTGATTCCGAAGTCATGCCGGACGTCTTTGACTTTAACCAGCCTGTGTGGACTAAAGATACTTTTAATAAGGAATTCTGCAAGGAATTTGCCATAAATCAAAACGATCTGTTAATTCTCCAAGCCACCAGAGTAATACCCCGCAAAGCAATTGAGCTTTCCATTGCCTTTGCGGCCGAATTGCAAAAACAAATTCATAGCCTACGGGGCCAAAAACTGTATAACGGAAAAAAAATAAATGGTAAAACCAATGTTGTCCTGATAATTGCCGGATACGCCGAAGATGAAAAACGGGAATATTTATTTAAACTTAAAAACCTGGCTTTTGAAAAACGAATCTGCGCCAAGTTTATTGCCAACCACGTTAAAGCCAGGCGCAAATTCAGCCAGGGAATAAAAACTTATTCCCTTTGGGACGCTTACGCTTACGCGGACTTGATCACTTTCCCCAGCCTATGGGAAGGCTGGGGCAACCAGTTTATTGAAGGTATATTTGCCCGCAAGCCGATTGTAATGTATGAGTATCCGGTTTACAAGGCGGATATTAAAAAAGAGGGTTATAATATCATAGCATTAAAAAGCAACGATGATGATCCGATCAAAATAATTAACGGCCTTTATGAGCTCCCGCAAAAAAGTATTGATAAAGCCGTCCGGCAAACCCTGCGCTGGCTAGTCGGCAAACATACTAACGAAAAAATCACCAAGAACTTCCGAATCGGCCAAAAACACCACGACTACTCCATCCTTGAAGATTTTCTAGTGGAAAAATTAGAATTATAATATCAAACTAAATACACCCAGTTTCTCCAGAAAGCGCATTAGATTATTATTTTTTTCGCTCGGGAACTCGCCCGCGTACTTGCGAAACCTTTAATTATACTGGCTCATACATCCCTCGCTTCAAAAAATAATAATCTAATGCGCTTTATCTTCTCAACATAGGACAAAACGCATAGGCTATAATATAATTGCTTTTATGCATAATAAAAACAGCCCCGGCTCAGCTCAAGGGCTGTCTTTTATACTAAAAATGCTAAATCTTCAAAATCACCAGCTCCATATCATCTTGCGGCAAATCTTTTTTACTGATCTTTAGCTTGTCTTCTTCGGTTGGATTAATGCCCATTTCTTTAATAAATTTATCCACCCCGGCAATATCCAGCTTAAGCCCCGGCACCTGGTAGTGCATGGGTATTACTATTCTGGGCTCAATCTGGCTCACCACTTCCACTGCCTGCTTCGCGTCCAAAGTGTACTTGCCGCCTATTGGCACAAAAAGAATATCAATTCCAACAAGCACTTCCAGCTGCTTATTTTCCAGAGTATGCCCCAGATCGCCCAAGTGGGCGATTGAAATATCGTCAAGCTCAATCCGATAAATTATATTAGGCCCGCGCTCCTTGCCCTGTTTGTCATCGTGGTAAGACCCTACTCCCTGCACTGACACCCCTTTGATGTCATACTCACCGGCGCTGTCTATTATAAAAGGATTACCCTTAAGGCTTTTAACATTATTATGGTCGTAGTGGTCATGGCTTACGGTTATTATGTCCGCTTCAAAAGCCGGCGGCTTTAAACCAACCTTTTTATCAAAAGGATCGGTAACGACCGCGATGCCGTCCGGGCCGCTTTTATCTTGAATTTTAAAACATGAGTGTCCTATCCAGGTTATTAACATATGTTACGAATTACGAATTTATTTACGAATTTACGAATAAACCTACAATTTGTAAACAGATTCATATTATTAATAATTATTTTGAGAAAAATTTACCTTCCTCGTCATCTTCATCTTCATCCTCTGAATTATCCTCTTCATTTTTGTCTTCACTTTCTTCATTCTCGTTGTCATTATTATCCTCATCCTCTTGGTTGTCAAGCTCCTCTTCGTGTTCCTCGTCTTTA
This sequence comes from Candidatus Parcubacteria bacterium, assembly GCA_023137275.1. Lineage (GTDB taxonomy): Bacteria > Patescibacteriota > Patescibacteriia > Patescibacteriales > UBA12075 > JAGLNE01. The sequence continues at coordinate 5,525 of JAGLPO010000098.1, forward strand.
TTATCGTCTTCTTCAAAAACCGGCGGTGATTCCGGTTCGTCTTCACCCAAATAACTCTCATGAGGTTTGGAATCAGCTCTTGAATGAATGCTGACTCCGCTTGTGCCCTGCCTATCAATAACTTCGGCTTCAGCCGGACTAATCAATATCTCCCGCGGCTTAGATCCGTTTGATGGACCAATAAATCCCAATTCCTCAAGCTGGTCCAGAATACTGGCGGCCCGGGCATAGCCGACGCGCAAACGCCGCTGAAGCAAAGAAGCCGAGGCTTTATTGTGTTTTAAAATTATTTCCTTGGCTTCGTGGAGCAATTCGTCTTCATCGCCTTTAACGCCGTCCAAACCGATTCCGCCAAGGCCTTTAACGACTTGTCTGTCGGTTATATTATCCAGATAAGCCGGCTGTTTACTCTTGGCTTTTACAAAACGGACCACGCGCTTAATTTCCTCATCAGAAAGAAAAGCCCCCTGAAGCCTGACCGGCTTGGATAATTCGGCATTAACAAAAAGCATGTCCCCGCGCCCGAGAAGCTTTTCCGCTCCCAGCATATCCAGAATAGTCCGCGAATCCGTGCCCGAGGCCACGGAAAAAGCGATCCGGCCCGGCATATTAGCCTTGATCAGGCCGGTTATCACGTCCACGCTGGGACGCTGGGTGGCCAAAATCAAATGGATCCCGACAGCCCGGGCCATCTGGGCCAGACGAATCACTCCGGCCTCAATATCCTTGGCCGCCGCAACCATTAGATCAGCTAATTCGTCAATTATAAAAACCACGTAAGGCATTTTAACATCCGCGGTCTCGTTGTAGCTCTGAATATTGCGTACTCCCACTTTCTGCAGAAGATCAAAGCGCCGATCCATTTCATTAAGGCACCACTTAAGCGCGTTGATCGTTTTCGGCACTTCGGTAATAACCGGGGTCAAAAGATAAGGAATATTATTATAAACCGGCAATTCCACCCGCTTTGGGTCAACCATGATAAAACGCAGTTCATCCGGCGTATTCTGATACATTAAACTGACAATAATTGAATTCAAACAAACCGATTTGCCGGAATTGGTGGCTCCGGCAACTAAAAGGTGCGGCATCTTGGTAATGTCATCCAGCCAGACCTTGCCGGCCACGTCTTTGCCCAGCGCCATTTGCGTGTTGGATTTTCGCTCTTTGTAATACTTGGAAGATAATACCTCTTTCAGACTGACAACCGCCTTAACCTGATTCGGCACTTCCACCCCGACCAAATGCGTGCCCGGGATCGGCGCTTCTATCCGGATCGGATGAGCCGCCAGAGCCAAAGCCAGATCATTGGATAAATTAGTAATACGGGATATTTTTACCCCTTCGGCCGGCCGAAAAGTATACTGGGTAACAGTCGGGCCAATACTGACGCTGCCCATTTCAATCTCAATATTAAAATTGCGCAATGCATTTTTAATAATATTCTTATTATCTTCAATATCGCCGCTGGTCGGCTTTTCTTTGCGCCCGTCCAAAAGTTTAAACGGAATTTTAAAATCCAGGCCAATCGGCTTCATCCACCAATATATATCCTCGTCTTCCTTAACTTCTTTGGCAACAAATTTCGGCTCCTCCCCTTTTTCATCCTCTCCCCCCTCTTCAACTTCCTCTTCTTTCTCATCATTTCCGTCTTCATCTTCGTCATCGTCCTCTTCCTCTTCCTCTTCACCTTCCTCCTCCTCGTCGCTTTTCTCTTCTTCCTCCTCCTCTTCATCTTCATCCTCGTCGTCTTCTTCGTCATCGTCCTCTTCGTCTTCCTTGTCTTCATCTTCATCCTCTTCTTCGCGGCGGAATATTTTAGCGATTATAAAATTTATCGGATAAAATGCTTTAGCAACAATACTGTCCGCGCCAAAAAGGGCTGTTAAAGTAGTATTAAATATAAGCAATATAGATATAATTAATAATCCTAGAGTAACCAAAAGCGAGGCAATAAAACCCATTAACTTTATAAATAGATTAGCCAAAAACAAACCCGCATAACCGCCGCCAATACCGGACTCAATCGCGGTTGGCCACTGGTCATATTCTACGAATAAAAATAACAAGGTCTGAAAAGAAAAAATAAACATAATAAGGCCAAGGTAATTGCCTTTGCCCAGATCAAAACGCTCATCATCATAAAGCATATAGCCAAGCGCCAAAAGAATAGCCGGGAAAACCCACTTGCCCCAGCCAAAACCAAGCATTAATCCCTGTTTAAGATACTGCCCTAAAAGGCCGGCCATATCAAAGAGGCCGAGAAGGCTTATCGCCCCTAAAGCGAGAATAAACACAATAAAAATCCCTTTTTTAGTATCCGGATCCAAGTCCAAATTAGGCATACTGGGCAGTCTGATATAATCCAGCATGCTCTTTTTTTTGCGCCGATAATGCCTGCGTCTAGCCATATTTCACTCAAATTTAAGTTTATTTTAACAGCAAAATAAGGTATTAAAATACCCTTATTTACTTATCATTATAGCACAATATCTCTTGTATTTAAAATATTGTTTAGCAATGTTTAAGCCTTTTTTCTTATAAACCGAAATATTACAACTCCCAGAATAATTATTACTGTACCGGCAATTATTAATAAATACTTAAACAACTCCAGCTGTTTATCGCGCGCCGGCAGACTCCATTCATCGCTAGCCGACACTTCCCCCAAAACCCGGCCATCAATATCGTCTTCACTATTTAGCTTAACAATATCCTCACTACTTCTGGGCATCAGGCGCACCCCGGACTTGGTTCGCGAAAGAATGCCCACGACCGCGATCTTATCACCCTCCTTGTAGCGTTTGGAATTAATGCCAGTGGCGGTCTTTATATAGATCAGCTGTTCGTCAGTCCCGTCATCAATATAGATGCTTGAGCTTTTTTGCTCCACCACCTCGCCCTGCACTTTAATTAATTGCCCGACATATGCTTCGTTCACTTCTTCGCAGCTGCAGTCCTTTGGAATAGGGGCTTGACGGCTTTCTAAATTAACAATATCAGCGCTCATGCTGGTTTTAATTCTTTTCTCGCCGTTAATTTCCGAGATCTCCCCGCTGACTTCAATATAATCACCTATACTTAGCGCTGGAAAATCTTTTTTGTAGTTATACACCTGCACTCCGGGCGAACCAACAATATAGAAATACTGGGAGCCGAAAACTCCGGGCAACACCGCGACCGTACCGCGCGTACGCACTAAATCACCTTTATCAGAATACTTTAATTGTTCAAGTTTAAGGTCCAGGCGAATTTTATTCTTGGCGCTTGATTGATTGGAGCTTTTTTTAGCCGCAGAAACGGCAATCTTAATTTTATTTTTATCTCCCGGTGTTGATACGCTTGACCATGACCAGTCGCCATTACCCAGCGCGTAAACCACCCCCTCTTTTACGCCGCTATATTTCACCTCATCAACAACCTGCTCGTTATTAATAATCCGCACCGCGTCGCTTGAATTATTCAAGGCCAAACCGGTCTCTTCCCGGTCAAGAAGATAGTAAGCGCCGGCTTCAAGCCAAAAATCATCTAAAAAAGTAAAAGGCCGGCTGCCGCCTTCGGCGTCATCAACCTGCCAACCGCGCAGATTAATCCGGCTATCCCCGGCATTAAACAGCTCTATCCATTCGCCCTCCTGATCCGCGCCTTCCGGGTTAGGCAGCAACTCGCTGATGATAATTTGGCCGGATTCTATCAATTGATCCAAATCTTCCTGGCCAGGATAATTAATAATGAGAATTTTTTCAATTTTTTCTTTTGCTTTGCCGTCGCTGACAATTAAACTGACTGTGTATTCCCCAGGCTTAAAATATGTATGCTCCGGAATAGCCAGAATATTGGTCGCGCCGTCGCCAAAATCCCAGCTAAATTGTAATTCATCACTATCCTGGTCAATCGTGTCCGAGCTGTCAAAAATAATTGGCAAACCCACATATCCGATGTCCGGGCAGTCAAAATCCGCGCTTGGCAAATGATTAATCGCCTTTACCTCATTGGCTCTGCCGGGCGTAACATTATCACTCCATAAACAACTGCTTCCAGTGCCTGACTCCAGATTTAAAAAATCGGATTCTTCTTTTTCATAAACGCAATTAAAGGATTCTCCTTCTTTGGCTTTTTCATATTTTACTTGCTTAGCCGGCTTATCTTCCAAAGGCATAAACAGTTTTACAGTGTCAAAAGAATTGTTCAAAGCAATTTTGCTTGCCTCTCGTTTGATTACATAATATTCTCCCGCATTAATATTTACATCCAACGTGTGCCGGCGCTTGCTCTCGTCGCCCAGGCGCCAGCCGTTTAAATTCACGCCGCGCTCGCTGTTATTGTAGAGTTCAATAAATTCCACGTCATCCTTGCCAACCGGATTGGGAAATATTTCCGAAATAAATATTTCATTGCTATAATCATAGTCTTTTCTTTCACTTAAACTAATATCCGCTTCTTCTTCAAGCAGAATTATCTCGTTGGCTTTGCCCTTGGTAGGCAAGCGGGTTATAATAAAATCACCGGCATTGTTATAGCTATTATGCCCGTCAATTTTTCTGGCGATTGAATAAGGATCAGGGCTGGTCGGCGCGTTATCCAAAATATTCCCGTCATCCCAATTGCCATAAACAACTTTGTCTATTAATACGCCGCCAATGTCCCGGAGCTCAACAATGTCGCCGCTATTATTCAAATTACCTTTAAGTTTGGAAAAAACAGCGTAAGAATAAGCTTTAATAGCGCCTGACAGCTCGGTTTTAGCGCCGCTGCCTTCAAATAAACACCAGCCGGCCAAATCTATTTCTTCAGATAAGGTATTAAAAATCTCTACCCATTCGCTATCCTCATCGCCAGGATCAACTACCAGCTCGTTAATCACCAGCGCGCCTAATTTATATGATTTGTTTTTTTCACTTTCTACTTCTCCTTCTTCCACCGGATCATCCGTTCCGCTTTCAGGATCATCCGGTGTATCATCGGATTCTATATGGCAATCCGCGCTGCAACCATCATTATTCACTGTGTTTCCGTCATCGCATTCTTCCGGCGATTCAATACTGCCATTACCGCACTCCGGTAATGTTGGCAACACGCTCGTACTAAAATCATGCGGGCTTGGCATGGTTAAGGCAAAATCCAGGCTATTGTCATCACTGTCAACGCCTAAAACTATCCGCTCAATACTTTCACCGGCACTCGGGCCAATCGCCGGGCTGGTTTCACTCTTTCCCGCCTCGCCGTAACCGACCAAGTCAACGATTTTTCCATCCGCGTTATACAAAACAACCGTATTATTATTAGATATGGAATAAGAAGCGCCTGAATAAACCAAGTCGGCAATAAATTCGCTTTCATAATCCGGATGGGTAATGACAAAATATCCTTTAGCCGGAATAGTGCCGATAAATTTTGACTTACTAACCAAATTGCTCTCGGTCCCGCTCTTAGTCTTTCTCTTTAAACTATAATCTGTTAAATCAATTTCCTGGCCGCTTGCGTTATAAAGCTCAATAAATTCTTGTTTGGCCGCGCCTTCGCTCCCGACCAATATTTCATTAATTACCACAGTACTGCTCTCTGCTTTTAATCCTGCTTGGCTAAAAAACAAAAACCCCGGCAATATTAAAGCCAGAGTAAAAAATTTAAAATTTGATTTATTTCCTTGTTTTTTCATAGATAGTAATTATTATTTAACTACTATCTATAATAAAACATTAAAGGTTATGAAAAGATAAAAAAAGTATAAAATTTTAATAAAATCATTTATAATTTGTCAGCGATAATTTTTTCAACTGCTCTTCTTGTATATCCAAACTACAACCTTTTACTTGCTCATCTGAACTTACTCGTGTATAGATTACTACTTTTTTCATAAAATTTATTTGTTATTTGAATCTCCATCGCTATCATCATACTCTCTATCGTTCGTTATATACATAGTACCCATAACAGATGATGGGACTCTTGTAATAAGTTTATTAATTATTCTATTCGGATCATATATAGTAAATTTTAAATATTTTTTAAATATTTTATTTATTTCTAAATCATAAGGAATAATTTGTTCCTCGAACCACGATTGTGTAATTTCAAGTCCATGTTCTATCATCTTTTTTTCTTCATTAGAATATTTATTTCCCAATAAACTTTTTTTTGAGAAGTAAATAGATTCGAGATTATCATTTACTTCAAATATGTAATTATTTACATCAATCCCAAAAAGGAATTTTGCTTCATGCATTCTTATCTCAAATTTATTTACTTTTTCTTCAGTTAGTCCATCTGTGTTTTTCCAAGCATATTCAATCATTTTTACCAAATCATTATAAATTTTAAGTCTTTTATCATATAAATCAAATCGTAGCTTATTTTTTTCAATTCTATAATTTTGCCATGCAATATAAACAACTGCTATTGCTATTAAAATTTCAATAAAACTAATATTCATATATTTTATTTAATTATTAATTTTTTCTCCTTTTCGAACTCTTTTCATATATTCACCCCTTTTTTTCGCAGACAAGCCAGCAAGGCGCTTTTTGGCACTTATTTTTCCTGCTTTAGAAAGGTGTTTTCTAAGCATTTCTTTAAATTCTTTCTCTAACGTAGTCATATTATTATAATAGTATAACAAACGTGTTTGTCAAGTATTTACATATATTTATTATTAACATTATACTTTATTTGTAGGCAAAAAACTGCACAAGCGGTTTTCTGCCTCCTTGGCAGATTAAACCTTTCGGGGTCTTTTCTATTTTTATTAATTGTTATATAATATATTTAAACCTCTTTAATAATTAAGGCTCTAGACTAGCAAAGGT
>JAGLPO010000099.1 GCA_023137275.1 Candidatus Parcubacteria bacterium
ATGACGCCACAGACAGGATGATATTGGACATAGACGCAACAGACTATATTCAAATAAACGCAAGCGGCAAGATTGAGCCAATTAGTTTTACTTCCCCGATAATCTATGTGGACGGAACAATTGCCTCGTCAACAGACACAAACTGGCATTATACTGTAATTACAGACACTACCGGAGTAAACGCCTCCGCAATGAACATAAGCAAAGTATCAACAAGTTATTTTTACGGAATAATAGACGAAGTCCGCATCTCAAGCACTGTCCGCCATGCCGGCTGGATTGAAACAGAATATAATAACCAATCAGGCGCAAGCAGTTTTTTAACAATTAACGCGGAAGAAAGTTTAAAACTGGTTATCACCACATCAGCTAAAACCTTGACAGCAGGAACAGAATCAACGGCTTTTACCGTTCAAGCGCAGGACTTGAGCAATAACCCTATAAATATGGGAAGCGACACAATAATCAATCTATCAAGCGATTCCTCGCTATATTCTTTTGCTTCCACAACAGGAGGAACAGAAATTAGCTCAATAACGATTCCATACGGGTCTGATTCAGCTGATTTTTACTATACAGACCACAAAGCCGGCTCGCCCACGATCACTGTTTCAGCCACGAATTTAACCCCGGATACCCAGCAGCAGACAGTGCAAGCGCGCGACCCGTGGTATAACGCGTCATACTCATATCGCAGAAAAATAACTTTGGAAGCCGACCAAATAGCAACAACCACAGACGCTTTTCCAATTCTTGTTAATGATACTTTAGCGGATATGAAAACCACAACACACAGCGGTAAAGTTAGTAATGACAATGGTTATGACATTGTATTTGTGAATGACGATAATAGCACATTATTAAATTTTGAAAAAGAAAAATACGCCAGCACCACCGGTGAAATCGTTTATTGGATAAAAACAGATATTTCCTCAACAACAGACAAGACGATTTATATGTATTACGGCAACGCCTCTGCCGAGGATCAAGCTACCACAACAGGGGTTTGGGATGATAATTTTGTTATGGTTCAGCATTTACAGGAGACAGATATTGATGACGGGGCAGGGGATATTAAGGATAGCACAAAATATGTTAATAACGGGACAACGGTTAACATGAATACAGCTGATCAAGTCACGGGGTTAATTGGCGGGAGTTTGGATTTTGATGGAAGTAATGATTATATTAATTGCGGGAATAATACTTCGGTTCGCATTACGAGCGCAATAACAATATCAGCATGGATTAAGAGTTCAAGTTTAAATAATTGGTCAGTAATAGCTTCAAAGGGGCATAGCGAAACATATACATTAAGCGCTAGCCATAACGGTAATGATTATGGATCGTTTAGAATTTGGGATAGTAATACGGAGTATTTGGATAACAATACAGGACTTGATCTCGCGGATAACCAGTGGCATTTTGTTGTAGGCACTTATGATGGTTCTTTATTGCAAATTTATGGCGATGGAAACGCGCATACTGCCCCCACATCTCATGTGGGAGACATAGATAGCACGGCAGATAATTTACTTATTGGACATGATGGTGCATCTGCGCATGAATTAGCAAAGGGCCTCATAGACGAAGTCCGCATCTCCAACATTGCCCGCACAGCCGGCTGGATTGAAACAGAATACAACAACCAAAGCGATATTGGTAGTTTTATGACGATTTTTGGAGTAGAGGAGGGAATACTTACTATCAGCACTGACCCTAAGGTAATAACAGCAGGGACAGAATCAACCGCTTTTACCGTACAGGTTGATCATAATGTCAGTGCTGATGTAACAGTAAATTTATCCAGCGATTCTTCCGGCACATATCATTTCGCCGCAACTCCGGGAGGAGCGGAAGTTAGCTCTGTAACAATTCCATCCGGGACCAGCTCGGTTGATCTTTATTATACAGATTATCAAGAAGGCTCGCCTGTTATTGTTGTTGCGGCAACTAATTTTGTTTCAGATGATCAGCAGCAGACGGTGGTGAAAATAATTACTCAACTAAACTCTCCGCATGCCAATAAATGGACAGACGGTCTTGTTGGCTACTGGTCGCTTGACGGGCAGGATATGGATTGGGCGTCAACAACGGCAGAAGCGCTTGACAGAAGCGGACAGGCAAATCACGGTGATGTAAACGGCGCCAAAGCCGCGATTGGAAAAGTGGGGCAAGGTTTGGGATTTGATGGAGATGATGATTATGTGGATATAGGAAATGTTTATAACGGAATTAAGACAGTTAATTTTTGGATTAAAGCCGGCGGTTTGACAAAAAAAATAATTGATTTGAACGGAACGGCTGATATAGAAGTTGTAAGCGGGACAATTACAGCCAATAATCTTAGTAATACCATTTATGTGGACGGCGCTGTTTCTTCAGCAATAGACACAGACTGGCATCATATCGCTATTGCCACCGGCACGGCTATAAACGCCAATGCCGTTGACATAGGTAGAATTGGCGCGGGCTATTTTAACGGAATCCTTGACGAAGTCCGCGTTTACAACCGTGCGCTATCCGCGGATGAGATCGCGGAACAGTATCGGGTCGGGGCGAGGAAGTTTCAAATAGATCCGAGTAAAGGGTATAAGACGATTATAGAATAACTACAAGGATTTTAACTACAGGAATTTTTTTTAGCAAGAATGCTGTTATTCGTATTATTTTTGCTAAAAACATTCTTATAGTTCCCATATTCTTGTTAAAAATAATTCGTGTAGTTAAAATCCTTGTAGTTAAAATATCAAACTGTTATAATCAACAATAATATGTTTAAAAAAGCCATAAATTTTATAAAATATAATAATTTCGCAGTGCTGATATTAGCGGTTATTTTTATTGCCAGCACTGGCGTCTGGGCGCAAACCGATGCCGGCCAGGAGTTTATCGGTGAAAAACAGATTGCAAGCGTTGGTGTGGATAATACCTTGTTATTGGAAGCTGATTTGGATAATTTTGATATGGATTTTAAGATTGAAAAAATCACCAAAAATGATAAATATTATTTTGTTACCTATACTTATTTGGATCTGGCAAAAAAGGATGACACCTGGGAGTACATATTGAATGAAAAAGTCCGCAAAGTATCCAAGGGAATAAAAAAAGATTTGGGTTTTTATTTGGCCGAAGAATTGCGTGAAGAGCATGAACATCGTGTTAAGAAATTAAAAGAGGAACAGGCGCGAGCCAGCGAACTGGGAGGAAAAAGTACACGAATGGAAGTAAGCGAGTACAGCGGACTGATCGGCGCGACCCTTGATACGCTCGGCCGGGTTTTTGATGGCTATGAGCCGGTTAAAATACGGGAAATCCCCAGTCCAAGCGCGCCGTTAAGCGTTTTAACAAGCAAAGTTGATCAATCAAGTCCGGCCGATGATCTTACTGATATATATAATGATTATATCAGCGCGAACGATCCGGACCGCGACGATGTGTTCGGGCTTTTGGATAATTGCCCTAACGATTATAATCCTGAGCAGAAAGACAAAGACAACGACGGACTTGGCGATGCGTGTGATTTGTATTTTACCTTAACGCCGGTGGAAGATGATGATGCTACCAGCTCAGAGGAGACAGCTACTTCTACAGATGACAATACAGACAGCAGACAGCAGACAGTAGACGACAGTAGCGCTACGAGTAGTGATGATATTGTGGAAGATATAAGCACGTCAACAGAACCGGATGTGATTATTGTTGATATTAATGAAGTTGTTAGTACGACGACGAATTAAAAATGTCAAATGATAAAGCTCAAATGACAAATCAAATCCAAAATTCAAATGATAGATAATTTTGATATTTGGATTTTAAATATTTATGTCAAATTTCCAACAAACAGTTAATTTAAAAAAAACGACTGAAAAGCCGGAAGAAACGCCTGTGCCAAGAGAAAGATCGATTAAGAAAAATAAGGTCATTAAGAAACAGCGTTTTAATAAAGCGGAGGCGATTGATGAGGTTTATCAAACGGATAAACTTGACATTAAGTCCAAGCCGGAACTGAAGCAATTTGAACGAATGGATGCCAAGCCGGTTAATGAATCAATGTATAAGCGATTATCCATAATTTTGATAATGTTTTTGGCAGCAGGGATTTTTTATTTTTTATTTTTTCCTTTGGATAATAACAAAGACAAACACGATGCGGAGCCTAAATGGTATATGGTCAAATTGATGAATAATGAAATTTATTACGGTCTGATAAGCGACACAGCGGCTGACCCGGTGATTATTAACAGTGTTTACTATAATTACGATCAATTGAATTCCGAAGACTCAAGCCTGCCGGAGTCGGGCAACTTACGGCTGGTAAAGCGAGGCAAAGAAACGCATGGTCCTTCGGGCACGCTAAGCGTAGTCCGCGCGCAAGTGGTATTTATGGAACCGCTCACTGAGGAATCAAAAGTGCTTAAGGCGATTTTAAATTACGAGAAATAAATGCCGGATAATTTATTGGAAAACTTAAACCCCGAACAACTAAAGGCGGTTCAACATCAGGACGGCCCGCTTTTAATAGTGGCCGGCGCCGGTACCGGCAAAACCACGGTTATTACCCAACGGATCGCGTATTTGATAGAACAAGGTAAAGCCAGGTCAGATGAGATTCTGGCGCTCACTTTTACGGAAAAGGCGGCCGGGGAAATGGAAGAGCGGGTTGATCGGCTGCTGCCCATGGGCTATTTGGACCTTTGGATCTCTACTTTTCACTCCTTTGGCGAGAGGATCATCAAGACGCACGGCCTGGACATCGGCCTGCCGGCTGGCGCGAAACTGTTAAACGAGTTTGAGCAATGGGCTTTAATTAAAAATAATTTGGATAAATTTGATTTGGATTATTATAAACCAATGGGCAATCCGACCAAGTTTATTAATGCGTTACTCAAGCATTTTTCACGGTTAAAAGACGAAGACATATCGCCGGCCGCTTATTTATCATATGCAGAAGAATTGCAACAGAATCTTGACTCCATGCTTAGTGGCTCTAAAAAGAAAAGCGGCGGGAATATTGATGACAAGGAAATTGCCGAGCAGGAAATTAACCGGATCAACGAAGTGGCTAATGCTTTTCATGTTTATAATCAATTACTGCTTGATAATGAAGCAATGGATTTTGGCGATTTAATAAATTATACTTTAAAATTATTCCGCGAGCGGCCGGCTATTCTGGATAAGTACAGAAAGCAGTTTAAATATATTCTTTTGGACGAATTCCAGGATACTAATTGGGCGCAATATGAATTGATAAAACTTTTGGCTCAGCCCAGGAATAATTTAGTGGTGGTCGGGGACGATGATCAGAGTGTTTATAAGTTTCGCGGCGCCAGCGTTTCTAATATTTTGCAATTTAAAAAAGATTTTGTAAGTGCTAAAGAAATAATATTAATCAAGAACTACCGCAACAAGCAAAATATTCTTGACTTGGCTTATGATTTTATTCAGCTGAATAACCCAAATCGCTTAGAGTACGCGTTAAAAGCGTCCTCCCCCCTTAAGAAAGGGGGAGACAGAGGGGGGTCACTTTTGTCAAAGAAACTGGTGGCGCAAAATAAGGGGAAAGGCGTGATTGAGGTGATTAAAGGAAGTGATTGGCAGGATGAAATTAAAAAAGTAATTGAAAAAATCGCTGACATCAAAATAGGATTCCAAAAATCTCAACCATCCCAAAAATCACAACAGTCTCAATCCTTAAGCTGGAGTGATTTTGGAATTTTAACGCGAGCCAATGAGCCGGCCAAAGAGATTTGCTCATTTTTGGAAGTATCCGGCCTGCCCTATCAGTATCTAGCCTCAAGAGGGCTTTATGCCAAGGGAGTAATCATGGATGTGGTGGCGTATTTGAAGTTATTGGATAATTATCATGAAAGCGCGGCTGTTTATCGGGTGCTTAATCTACCAGTTTTCAATTTTACATATCGCGAATTAGTAAATTTTAATTATTTTGCCAGGAAAAAATGCTGGTCTCTCTTTGAAGTGCTGCGCAGCTTTCCAAATGTCGGGCCGGAATTGAAAAGGAAAATAGATCTTGTTTTGGGGCTAATTAATAAACATACGGCTCTGGCGCGCGAAAAGAATGTCGGGGAAATAATATTGGCTTTTGTTAATGACAGCGGTTATTTGAAATATTTAATGCGCGACAAAGGCCAAAAGGCGCAAGAATCAATTAATTTATTAAATCAATTTTTAAGCCGGATTAAAAAATTTGAAGCCGCCTCGGACGACAAAAGCGTAAAGGCATTTTTGAGTGAATTTAATATGGAGCTTGAAGCCGGAGACCAGGGCGCAATGCCTGTTGATACTGATTCCGGCCCGGACGCGATCAGAGTTATGACCGTGCACGCGGCCAAAGGACTGGAATTTAAATATGTGTTTTTACTAAGCATGGTTGATAAGCGCTTCCCGACCATTGAGAGGAAAGAGCCGATCTTGATTCCGGACGCGCTTGTCAAAGAGGAGCTGCCAACAGGTAATATTCATTTGGAAGAGGAAAGAAGGCTTTTTTACGTGGCAATAACACGCGCCAAAGAAGAATTATATTTTTCCTGGGCGCCTGACTATGGCGGGTTAAGGAAGAAAAAACCGTCCAGATTTTTAATAGAGAGCAAATTAATTTCCGCTGATGATACGCCTAAAAAAAGTCGGCAAGGATCAGGCAGTAAGTTAATGCCAAAAGAACAGCCAGAAGCGGAAGCCGGCGAGTCCGGTATTCGCGTCCCTTCATATTTTTCCCATACCCAGCTGACAGCCTATAAAAATTGCCCGTATCAGTATTATTTCGCGCATATTTTAAAAGTGCCGACCAGAGGCAAATATGTGTTTAGTTTTGGCCAGGCCATGCATTTAACAATGCAAAAGCTGTTTGAATTGATCAAAGAAAGAAGATCATATCAGCAGGATAATCTGTTTGGCGCGCAAAAAGGAAAAGAAGCAAAGATCAAATTGGAAGAAGTATTGGAAATATATAAAAACAGCTGGATAGATGATTGGTATGATGATAAGTCCAGCAAAGAAGATTATCAAAAAAAAGGCAAAGAGATCATTAAGAAATATTATGAAAAATATAATGATAATTGGCCTGACGCGATATCTTTGGAGCAGGGGGTGAATTTGAAGATCCAGGGCTATCGGATATTTGGCAAAATTGACCGCATTGATGATTGCGGCCAAGACAACATTCAGATCGTTGATTATAAAACCGGGGCGCCGAAAAAGCAGGATAAGATCAGCGCTGACGATAAAGAGCAGCTATTGATTTATCAAATGGCAGCCGGGCAGGCAATGGATAAAAAGATCCATAATATGCAGTTTTATTATTTGAATGATAACAGTGAAGTAAATTTTGTCGGCACCGGCAAGGAGCTTGCGGATATGGAAGAAAAAATTATAGAGCGCATTCACGGCATTGAAGAGTCTGCCAGAACAGGAGAATTTATTCCAAAACCAGGCATATTATGCAAATATTGTGATTTTAAAGATATTTGTGAGTATAGGAAGGTATAGACAGAACCCTCTCCCCCAGCCCCTCTCCCAGGCGGGAGAGGGGAGCAAATATGTTATTTATAACACAGTTAATATTATAGTAACGTTACCATGCTAGCATATTTTGACTTTAAAATAATTAGATGCTAAACTAATCTTAGTAAAATAATGACATTAAAAACATATTTAACCATAATGATAATGATGACCCTGCTTTGTTGGAGCGCCTGGGCCATAGTTTTGTTTACAATTGATCCAAGCCTGACCAATTGGATCGGTTTAACCCTGTTTTATTCATCGCTTTTTTTATCAATTATCGGTTCAGCCGCGATAATCGGTTTTTTACTTCGTTTTGTTATTCTTAAGCAAAAGCTGGCCTGGCAGATAGTAAAAGAAGCGTTCAGGCAGTCATTTTTGTTCGCTTTTTTGATCGTGATCAGCTTGATATTGTTGTCGCATAATTTATTTACCTGGTTAAATTTATTTTTTTTGATCGCGGGATTAACTATATTGGAATTTTTTATGCTTAGCATGGAAAAGAAATAAATATGAAAGAAGAAATAATTAAAATTAAAGAGGAAATACTTAGTGAGCTTAAGAAAATTAAAGAAAGCAAGGCCCTTAGCGATTTAGAAACCAAATATCTCGGCCGCAAAGGCAAGCTTACGGTTTTTCTTAAACAGATCGCTAATTTAAGCGATGAGGAAAAGCAAAAGATCGGCCGCCTGGCTAATGAAACCAAACAGGAAATGATCAGAAAGTTTAAAGAAGCCAGATCGGTTATTTCCGGGGAAACAGAAGCCGGTTTTATTGATGTTACTTTGCCCGGGGAAAAGCGCTTGCTTGGGCATTTGCATCCGATCACCATAGTACAGAATGAGCTGGAAGATTTGTTTAGATCAATGGGTTTTATGGTCCTGGACGGCCCGGAGCTGGAAAGCGATTATTTTAATTTTGAAGCCCTTAATATTCCCAAGTCTCATCCGGCTCGCGACATGCAGGACACTTTTTATATAGCCACGCCTCACCCCAACCCTCTACCTCACCCCCAGCCCCTCTCCTTCGCAAGGAGAGGGGAGAGAAAGGAGAGGGGGCAAGAGGAAGCAAGTGTTGATCAATCAGATATGGTAATGCGGACGCATACTTCGCCTGTACAAGTGCGGGGCATGCTTAAATATGGAGCTCCGCTTCGTTGCGTGGCGCCGGGGCGGGTTTTTCGGGCCGAAGCGATTGACGCGGTCCATGAGCATACTTTTGACCAGATGGAAGGCCTGATGGTGGACAAGAATATTTCCATAGGCAATTTGATCGCGGTTATGAAAGAGCTTATAAATTCTATGTTTGGCAGAGCAGTGGAAACACGGGTACGGCCGGGTTATTTTCCTTTTGTTGAGCCCGGGATTGAATTGGATATTAAATGCACGATTTGCCTTGGTAAGGGCTGCCCGGGCTGTAAGCATTCAGGCTGGCTTGAGCTTCTGCCGGCCGGGCAGGTGCATCCACGGGTGCTTGAATACGGCGGCATTGATCCAAACAAATATTCCGGTTTTGCTTTTGGTCTGGGCTTAACCAGACTGGCAATGATGAAATATAAAATAAACGATATTCGACTGTTTAATAGCGGGGATTTGAGGTTTTTGAAGCAATTCTAAGCACATAACTCATAACACACAATACATAGCAATATTTATGCAAGTAGAAGTTAAAAAAATAATTGATTATTGCCAGGATTATCTTAAGGTTGATAAGTGGCAGGATTATTGCCATACTGAGAAGCTTGGCATTCAGAATTTAGGCAAATTGATCGCGAAGAAATTTAAAGTTAAGGTTGATTTTATTGATGTGCCTTGTGATGTGTAATAATTCAAAATTCATAATATGTACCTATCCTTAAATTGGTTAAAAGATTTTGTTAATATTCCGCGCTCTGTTTCAGCGGAAGATTTGGGTTTGAAATTGACCACCCATACGGTTGAGATCGACGGCGTTATTAAAGAAGCAAAAAAATATGATAATATTGTAGTCGGCAAGATTAAAGAAGTAAAGCCGCATCCAAACGCGGATAAACTTCAGCTGGCTTTGGTTGATATTGGCAGCGGTGAAGAGAGAATCGTTTGCGGGGCTTCAAATATTATTGTTGGGCAAAAAGTGCCGGTGGCCCTGGTCGGCGCTAAATTGCCAAACGGCGTGGAAATTACCGAAGCTGAAATCCGGGGAATAAAATCCAGGGGCATGCTTTGCGCGGAAGACGAACTCGGCCTTGGCAATGACCATCTGGGAATTTTGATATTGGACAAAAAAGCCAGGGTTGGCCAGAATTTTGGTGAATGCCTTGGCTTAAAAGACGTGATTTATGAAGTGGACAATAAATCCATTACTCACCGGCCGGATTTATGGAGCCACTACGGCATGGCTCGCGAAGTAGCTACTTTTCTCAACGCTAAAACCACTAAATTATTCAATAAACTGGGACAAGAGGAGATCATGCCGGACAGTGAAGACGTGGAAGTCAGTGTTAAAGTTGAAGACCAAAAGCTTTGCCCGCGCTATATGGCAGTGGTAATGGATTCAATTAAAATTCAAGCTTCGCCCGAGTGGCTTCGTGAGCGGCTGATAGCGGTTGGCGAACGGCCTGTTAATAATATCGTAGATATAACGAACTACGCAATGCTTGAGCTTGGCCAGCCTTTGCACGCTTTTGACGCCCGTTTTCTTAAGGCCGAATTTTCAACTGATAATAAAGTGAAGATAGGGGTGCGCCGGGCCAAAAAAGGAGAAATTATTACTACTTTGGATGGCGAGAAAAAGGATTTGGACGAAAGTATGTTATTAATTACCGACCAGATAAAACCGGTGGCGATTGCCGGAGTAATGGGCGGAGAAAATTCAGAGATCAATAATGAAACCACGGCGATCGTACTTGAGTCAGCTAATTTTGATTTTGTTTCAGTCCGCAAAACTTCTAGTTTATTAGGGCTGCGAACCGAAGCCAGCAAGCGATTTGAGAAAGCGCTTGATCCGAATTTTTGCGAGCCGGCGCTAAAACGCGTAATAGAATTGATCAAACAGGTCTGCCCAACGGCAAAAGTCGTTTCCAAGGTAGCGGATGAGAAAAAGTTTAAGTTAAATCAAGGCCCGATTGAACTGGATTTGAATTGGCTGGCTGATTTTATAGGTGGAGAGGTGGAGAGGGATAAAGCCGTGAATATTTTAGTGTCTCTTGGTTTTATTGTGGACGGCAAAAAAGATAAACTTTTAGTAACAGTACCGACCTGGCGGGCGACTAAGGATATTTCAATCAAAGAAGATTTGGCCGAGGAAATCGTCCGTATCATTGGTTATGATAATCTTAAATTTAAAATGCCCGGAGTTGAAATGAAAGCGCCGGAATTAAACAAGGAGCGGCAGTTTGAGCGCGAAATAAAAAATGTTTTAGCCGGCTCAGGGCTTACAGAAGTAAAAAATTATTCATTTGTAGGCGTTGATCAGCTTAAAAAACTCGGAGTTGAATATAATAAACATATTCGCTTAGTGAATCCGATCACGAAAGACTCTGGTTTGTTGAGGCAGTCATTAGCCACAAATTTGATATTAAATGTTAAGACCAATCAGGCCCGCAATGACCATTTTGAGATATTTGAGATCGGGAATGTATTTTTGCCGATTGAAGGGAATCTGCCCAGGAATAATAAAGATGGAACCGTTCTCCCTATGCAAGTCAAGCGCCTTGGTATTCTCGTTGCCGGCGAGGAAGGCACGGATGTCTTTGGTTGCGCAAAAGGCGCGATTGAATTGCTTGCGAGTTATTTTCATTTATCAGTTAAATACGAAGCTATGGAAACCGGACCGGCCTGGGCCAAGAGCGGATATAACGCGCAAATAATGCTAGGCAAAGAAATAATCGGCTCAATTAGCCGAGTCAGCCAAAACAGCAGCCGCAAATATAATATTAAAAAAGCAGTTGCCATTGTTGAATTGGATTTGAACAAGCTATACCAGACAGTAAGAGCTCAAGGCGGCTACAGGCACGAGGAGTTTGCCCGCTTCCCGGCGCTAATTCGCGATTTGGCTTTTGTGGTTAGTGAAAAAGTATTGTATAATGATATAAGAAATGAAATTCTTGGCTTTAGTGAATTGATCAAAAAAGTAGAGCTGTTTGATGTTTATCGCAATGAAAAACTAGGCTCAAGCAAGAAAAATCTTGCCTTTCATATAGTCTATCAAACCAATCGAACCTTGACCGGAGAGGAAGTTGACGAAGTACAGGCAAAATTAATAAAAAAGTTAAAGGATAGGTTTGAGGCACAGATTCGTGATTTTTAGTTATTTTTGCCTAGCGACAAAAAGTCACACTGTAAATGGGACACATACGAATTAATAAAACAGTATTTAGTTGACGATAGCATATTCTGCTGTCTGTCGTTTGCTGTCTGTTATCTAACATATGTTTGAGACAAGTAAAGACTTATTAAATATCGCGATTGCAGCGGCAGTAATTGGTTTAGCCGGTTTTGCCTGCTGGGGAATGTATTATTTTGCCCGAATTTTACAGCAGGTGTTTGCGATTATCAAAGAAATGCGTAGCCGCTTGCATAAGATTGATGAGCTTATTAAAACAGTTAAAGAAAAACTGGAGCATACTACCTCTTATCTTCTTTTGATCAGCGAGGGAGTGAAAAAATTGGTGGATGTTATTAAGGAGAAGGTAGACAGCAGACCGCAGACCGCAGACCGCAGACAGCAGACGGAAGAAAAATAGTTAAATATGATATTCCGCAATAGCCTTTTCTGAAATAAAAACTTCAAACAAAAAAACTACAGAGGTATCTCTGTAGTTTTTTTCTAATATCAATGTGATTTTAAAGCAAGTTAATTGTTAAAGGTTAACGGTTAATTGTTATTTTACATACCCGCATTCTTTGCTTGAACATTTGGAGCCTTCCTTGGTCTCAATCATTAGGGCGCCGCAGTTCGGGCATTTTTCTCCGGTTGGTTTGCCCCAGAAGGCGGATTTGCAATCCGGATATTGGTCGCAGGCGTAGAAAACGCCGCGCTTGCTTCGTTTTTGCACGATTTCTCCCTTTCCGCAATTCGGGCATTTAACCCCGGTGCTGTTGTTGTTTTCTTTGATATTTTTTATGTTCTTGCATTTTGGGTAAGCGCTGCAAGCCAGAAAAGGGCCGAATCTTCCGCTCTTTATTATCATGTCAGATTCGCATTTTTCGCATTTTTCGTTTTTGTATTTATTTTCAAGTTCTTTTAATTGCTCATCCTTTTTTTTATCTACTTTGCCGTTTGCGTCTAAGTTTTTTACATTTTTACATTCAGGATAATTGCTACAGGCGAGAAATTTCCCAAATCGGCCGGATTTAATTATCATCCGGCTTTTGCATTTATCGCAAATTTCGTTTGTTTTTTCTTCTGGCATAATATCTTTTTTATTAATTTCTTTATCTTTTAATTCAAGATTTTTATGAAAAGGCTCATAGAAATTTTTAATGATTTCCTGCCATTTATGCTTTCCTCTGGCAATACTGTCCAGATTATTTTCCATTTCAGCCGTGAAAGCGTAGTCTACAATATCTTTAAAATGATTTTTTAACAGATTTATAACCGTGAACGCGATAGCGGAAGGCATTAGCTTTTTTTGTTCGTCTCTTGAAACATAGTTGCGAGCCTCAATAGTGGCGATTGTCGGCGCGTAGGTGCTAGGCCGGCCAATCCCGTATTTTTCAAGAATTTTTACTAATCCGGCGTCCGAGTATCTTCCCGGCGGCTTAGTAAAATGCTGATCTTTGATTATTTTATGAAGTTCCAGCTCTTCGTTTTTTGCAACTATCGGCAATTCAATTTCTTTTGATTTTTCCGGGTAAATTTTTAGATAGCCGTCAAATTTTAAGATTTGTCCGGTGGCTCGGAACTGATATTGTGGAGACGCATTGCTATGCGTCTGTACAGCTACGGCATCAATATCAACCGCGGTTGCGTCAAGTATTGCTTCCGGCATTTGGCTTGCTATTGATCTTTGCCAAATAAGAGTATAAAGCCTTAGCTGATTTTTATCAAGTTTAGTTTTGATTTTGGATGGATCGTCTGATACGTTGGTCGGTCTGATTGCTTCATGCGCTTCCTGGGCGGTTTTTGATTTTGTTTTAAATACGCGCGGTTGGATCAAAGCGTATTGTTCGCCTAGAGAACTATGCAAGTAATTTTTCGCATCACCCAAAAATTTGTCAGATAAAAATACAGAGTCAGTGCGCATGTAGGTGATATGGCCTTTTTCGTAGAGTTTTTGGGCAACCATCATTGTTTGTTTGGCGCTAAATCCAAGCCAGCGATTAGCGGTTTGCTGCAGGGTGGAAGTTGTAAACGGACGGGGAGGATTTTTTTTCGTTTGTTTTCGGATAACGCTGTTAATAATATATTTAGCGCCTTTAAGTTCAGTAGTAATTTTGTCTGCTTCTTTTTGGTTTTTAATGGAAAGCTTGTTTAAAGTTTTATCATTTATTTTATTCAGTCTGGCTTTTATAATGTTCATAGCCGCTTTTTCGCTTGTGCCTGCTTTGTCCAATTTGCTTAGATCCGCTTCTATGCTCCAATATTCATCAGGCTTAAAAGCTTTTATTTCTTCTTCCCGTTCAATAACAAGCCTAAGCGCCACGCTTTGTACCCGTCCGGCAGATAATCCATAAGTAATTTTTTTCCATAAAAAAGGTGATAGCTCAAAGCCGACAAGCCGATCAAGTACTCGCCTGGCTTGTTGGGAATTAACCATTTTCATATCTATTTCCCTGGGATTGGCCAGGGCATGCAAAATCGCGTTTTTTGTGATTTCGTGGAAGACGATCCGTTTGGTTTTTTTATTATCTATTTTCAGAGCCTCAAGGAGATGCCAGGCAATTGCCTCTCCTTCCCGGTCTTCATCAGGGGCGAGTATAATTTCCGTTGCTTTTTTAGCCAGGGCCTTTAATTTTGTTACGTGTTTTTTTGATTTTTCCGGGATTATGTATGTTGGTTTAAAATTATTTTCTATATCAATACCTTTATTTTTTTTATCAAGGTCTCTGATATGGCCGAATGATGATTCAATCAGGTATTCCTTACCCAAAAATTTGGTAATTGTTTTTGCTTTGGTCGGGCTTTCAACTATTATTAATTTCATAATAAAATTTTTGAATTATAATAACACAATTTATATAGTTTATCTTACGCACTAAATATTTTACCTTAGAAAAAGTTATAATTAA